>JAEUVS010000042.1 GCA_016786745.1 Chitinophagaceae bacterium
CCTTCCAGTAAATCGGAAGGAAATTTATCGCGATGTTTGTAGATTCTACCCTTGCCTTTTGGTTTTCTTATTTTGGATGGCGTGGCGAAGCCCTGCAAACCGTATAACCAGCCATCTGGTCCCCAGTGAAGACTGTTCAATGTTTCGTGCCTGTCGCGTATACCCCACCCAGTTAGTCGCACTTCAATATCTTTCATATCGGCTTTATCATCGTGGTTCCTGTCTGGAACAAAAAGAAGATTGGGTGGCGCGCCCAGGTAGAGTCCATCGAACCCTACCGCGATAGCAGCAGGAAAAGCTATTCCTTCGAGAAACACTTTCCGCGTATCTGCTTTCCCGTCTTTATTAGTGTCTTCGAGTATTAATATGCGGCTGTTACCATCATTTGAAAATCCTTCGCCGCGCGATTCGTAGTCGAGGTTTTCGGCGACCCACATGCGACCGCGGTCGTCCCAGCAGAAGGCCATCGGTTGGGTGATTGTTGGTTCTGCGGCCCACACGTTTACGTTATAACCGTTTTTTACAGTCATATTTTTCACCGCCTCTTCTGGTGTGAGGAATTTCGCGTCCCTGCCCTCCTCGCGGGCAAGCGTCCAGAGTCGAACTTCTGCATCTTCGAGACTTATGCCGGTAAAATCTTCCCAGGGCTTTTCGAGGAGAGTTTTGTCGAAATCACCGGTATAGATGAACATATGATGTCTTAGAATTTCGACGTTCCCCTGCGCTATTTCTCTATCTTCTGCGCGCGTCCATGATGGACCAACACCAAATTCATTATCTACGCGCCAGTATTGCGGATATCCTTTGTTTTCGGGATGATCGAAAATGGCTATGTGTGCAGGATCGTCTCTGCCTTCAACCTGTATTCCCAGGTCAATCCACATCGATCGCTGCCCCTCTGCCTTCTGATCACGCTGGCGGGCAGCATTAACAACTTCAGCTTTCGTTCCTTCTTTCCATGGCATGCGGATAAACAATCCCCCATAGTCGTATTTACCGATAGTGACCTTCGTTTTCGCTTCACCGCGCCACTCGAGGTCGAGGGAATAGGTACTGTCGAGGTTTTTCATCGTCCATATTTGTGTTTCCGTGAGAACGGCATTACCTTTTTCGTCTAACAGGTCATAGACTATTTCCCATGAAGCAGTGTTTGACACCGAGTCGTTTGCCGGCGGAAGCACTTTTGAAGAAACTTTTCGCCAGTAGTCGCCGCCAGGGTTATGAAAATAGTCGCGCCCGTTTACGCGTGTCATTCCCCAGTAGAGACCTGTTTGATGCTTGTGATGAGAAGGGCTGAACTCGGTAAGTTTTCCTTTACCATCAGGTGATATGATGGGGTGGATATATGGACGAAAGTCTTTCTTTACCGTCTGCACAAGTAATGGTTCAGGGGAATTATCTCCAATTACAGAAATGGTTTCTGCATTTTCATCATACACGGCCCGTATGCTGGTTGATTTTTTATTGTCAGACTTGTTAACGTTGCAGGCCGATAGGGATAGCAGCAAGCATAGAACGAGATATCCTGAATTTCTCATCGCTTTGTTTGGTGAGTTTGTTTTTTTGAAAATAGTAAACTTTCGTTTACGACCTTTTCTGTTCCATGAGGCATTTTTCTACGGGTAAATGCTTATTTACACAAAATATACTTTTCCCGCAGCTCAGACACACTTGTATCTGCAGACAATATACTATAGCTTAGCCACTTAAACCTCGACTATGAAATTCTGCTGGCTTCCAGCGCTCTGTTTTATCCTTTTTTGTGCGTGTAAGAAAGAGATTGTTTATGTGATAGAGGACAGTACACCTGAAATTACCCTCGAAATTTCTGAAGTTAACGATTCATCGGTAAGTCTTTCATGGAACAATATAACCGTGAGAAATATCCGGTCGGTGAAGCTTTACCGCCAATGGGAGACCATTAGCGACGGACGATGGGAATACGTAAACGAGGTGCTGTTAGATGAAAATAATAGTAATACGACGACCTTTCTCGATGAGCTTACTCCTTACAGCGGGCTTACGCGTTACTTCGTTGAAGTGACAACAACTGAAGGAAACAAACTATATTCTAACGGTGTCAATCACTACAGGAATAAAGATATTTTCCAAAGCTTTATCGGCAATATTCTCGTTGATACTTCAGAGAACCTTCTCTATACTATCGGTCTCGATCAGGGTTTGATAAAAGTTATTGATTACACAAAGGGAACGATAGTAGCCACAGCGCAACTTGATCCGTTCATTGGGTATTGCGCCCTGGGTAATTTCAACAACAAGAAAGAATTGTATGTACCCACCAACGATGGCTGGCTCGAGATTATGGATGCGGGCTCACTCGAACTAAAGGACCGGTTATATGTGCAGGGACTGGCAGTTTCATCGGTAGTGGCACACAACGGCCTGTTGTTTATTTCTTCGAGCGACCGAAGTGAATCGTTTATCAAGACGGGCGCGTTAAAGGTTTATGACCGTGCCACAAAGCAGTTAATCAGCCGCGCGGGATATTCGACAGCCTCAAGGCTCATGCTTTTTCCTGGCACAGACACACATTTAGCGGAACTAGGTTTAAACGTTGCGCCGACGCCCTTGAATTCATATTCGTTCGATGGTGGCGGAGCGTTGCTTGAGGAAAGGGAAGACTCATACCATGGGGATTATATGATGGAAGGAAATCTTGTAAAAGCCTCTCCGGACGGTAAATATTTCATCACTTCAAGAAAAGGAAACATTTTCGACAGCAGTCTCGTTTATAAAAGAACAGTTGACGACTTTTCGATCTTTGGCTATTCGGATTTTGAATTCAGTTCCGACGGAAGTACAATATACGCCGCAAAAGGTATGGAGCCTTTTATAAAATTATTTGACTTTACATCGTTAGAGCCGGGACAAACGTTAAATACATTATTGCCTCCTATAAAAATATTCCGCGACGGAAACAAACTCTACTCTGTTTCCGGCGATTTTCCTGCGGGTATCAGCGGCTCGAGTATTCCCATGCAATTTATCATTGAATCCTTTAACCTGTGAACCGAATGAAAGTTTCAGCAAAGTGGTTAGCTATAGTCATCATCCTGGCAACAGGTTGTGTTAAAAAAGAAACCATTTATATAGAAAAGCCAGACACATGCTTTATGGCTGTTCCGATGATAGATTATTATCTTCACATTGACAGGAATGTTCCGACAGCAATAGTTGATTCGACTTTTACATTTTCAAATTGTACCAGTTCAAGTGATAGCCTCACTTACCAATGGAACTTTGGAGACGGCACTACTTCTACCGATAAAAGCCCAAAGCACTCGTATGCGAAACGGGGCGCGTATGCTGTTACGCTCGTGGCATTGAAAGACAATAAGCCGATTGATAGTATTACCCAAAATGTAAAAGTTATCCTCGGTCAGAAAAATTTTTCATTCTCAACCACACATGACTATCCTGTGGATATGATGGGCACTGCCGACGACGGTTTTCTTATTCTTGGCAAAAGCGACTGGGCAACCGGTTACTACGTGATGAAAGTGGACAGCCTGCTGAAACTTGTTTCAAAAACAGATCTGCCTGCCCAGGCCGTCAACCTGTCGAGCATGAAGCCGACAGCAGATGGCAACTATATACTTGCGGGAAGTGCCACCGGGGCTGACCAGCAATTTGCACTTACAAAAATCAACGCAAGCGGATCTGTGCTATGGAGTAAAGCTTATAGCGGAACAAATCTCGTCAATACAGATGCGGTTCAAACCAATGACAGCCATATTGTGACTATAGGAAGTGAGACGGTCACCAATCAGTATGGCTCCCAGGAGCCGCGGGTAATGATCATCAAAACAACCAACGACGGTAATGTTGTGTGGGAGAAGAGATTTGCGAACGATGAACGGATTTATTCAGGCAGGGATATTATTGCTGAGGAAGATGGTTATGTTTTCGCTGCTAACAAACGTTCTTCGGGCCCATGCTACGATTGCGATTCGGTTCAGATCATGAAAATAGCAAAATCCGACGGCGCAGTGATGTGGAAGACGGCCTTTGCCTGGGGCTTCCTGTATAATATTTGGGATGTTAGACTTAGTAAAGTTGACGGCGAGTATAAAGTCGCGAATATGAACAATTCGACTGTTTTCTCTTTTGATAAAGATGGCAACTTCGTTGATAGAAATGTTTACGGCCAGGCACAGTCGACCCAGAATTTCGGCGAAACTGCTGATGATGGTATGCTTGTACTGATTGAGGAATATGGCAATGGCTTCAGCGCAAAAATGGTAAAGACAGATAAAAAAGGCAGCGAGCTGTGGCGGTCGCAGATAAATGGAGTACAGTTTGTGCCCGGAGGTTACTCCTGCTGTTCGAGCAGCACTCCCATCAAATCGCTGATGTTAAAGGGTGGCGGCAATATTATTCTTGCAAAGAGAAATGACAACGATCCTGTAAACAGTTACAGAACTAAAATCGCTTTGATTGAAATTGATGACAACGGATGGTGGAAATAAAAAAGCCGACCCTTTAGGCGCAGGCCATTTCGACGTAAAAAAAAACTTACATTACAGGTCACTATAACTAACTACCAGTTTTGATGACCTACGATGGCATTATTATCGGCGCAGGCCATAATAGCCTTGTTTTGCAGGCCTACCTTTGCAAAGCAGGGCTCAATATTTTATGTATTGAGAGATCATCGTCGGCAGGCGGTGGCCTTACCACTGTAGAAGATCCGGCAAACCCCGGATTTTTTCATAACACTCATTCTTTCTATCATCGTGCGCTGAACAAAATGCCATGGTATAAAGATCTCGAGTTAGAAAAACACGGCGCGACTTACATCGAACCAGAGTTTAACGTTGCCCTTCTTCTAAAAAACGGCGAATCGCTCGATTGGTGGACCAACTTTGATAAAACAGTAGAATCATTCGAACGATTCAGTAGAAAAGATGCTGAGAAATTGAAAAGCTGGAGAGAAAGATTTCTGCCGATAGTCGAAAAGATTCTCGTTCCTGAAAGTCAGAGTCCACCTGTTCCACCTGAAAAAAGACAAGCGTTATTAGAGAAAAGCCGTGAGGGCCGCTTATTGCTCGAGGCAAGCGCATTAGCGCCGATAGAATTTGTTCTAAAAGAATTCGAACATCCGACGATCCAGGCAGGCTTGCTTTTCTTCAATGGATTGCGCGAAGTTGACCTTCGCTGTAAAGGATTCGGGCATCATATTCCTGCATTGCTTGCCAGTCCGGGAAAAGCGCAGATGTGCAAGGGTGGTTCCGTACAACTTGCCAATGCACTCGTGTCGTCGGTTAAAAAAAATGGTGGAGAAATAAAACTGCGCGCTGTTCCCAGGCGCATTATAATAGAGCGCGGAAAAGCAACAGGCGTGGAAACTGTTGATGGTGAAATTTTCCATGCGCGGCATTTTGTGGCTTCTGGGTTGAACCCTCAGCAAACATTTCTTGAATTGACGGAGGAAAAATATCTTCCGGCGGACTTGAAGGAAAAGGCCCGAAATTTCAAATACAATATTATAGCGCCGCTGTTTGGATTGAACCTTAATTTGTCTGCTCCGCCGCAATACACAGCATCGGAAGAAAATCCGGATTTAAAGAAAGCGTTGATGATTATTGTGGGGCTTGAGCATTACAATCAGTATCCCGGTATTGTAACAAATCATGAAAATGGAACAATTCCCCCGACGGTGATGTGGGGAACTTGTCCGACAATATTTGACCCAACGCAGGCGCCTGAAGGAAAGCATACTGCTTTTATGTGGGAGAAGCTACCGTATCATCTGCATGGTGATCCGCGGAATTGGGATAAATACAAAAACGATCACGGAAAGAAAATGCTCGATGTGTGGTCAACATATGCTCCCAACTTGCAACATGATGTTATTGATTGGTTCACGCGCAGTCCACTGGATACAGAAAGAACATTTCCGAATATGAAGGAGGGTGATTTGCTGGTGGGCGCTTTTACAAATGGACAAATTGGGTACAACAGGCCGTTTGCGGGCGCCGGGCACTACCGGGGGCATGTACAGAATCTTTACCTGTGTGGTTCCTCATGTCATCCCGGTGGAAATATTACGGGTCTTCCCGGCTACAATTGCGCCCAGGTCGTATACAACGATCTTCACCTGGATGGTACATGGATGCCCGTGCCCGCGGAAATACAGCTGAATAAATTATGCTGACGCAGCCCAACATAAGATATCTCACCGATATTTATTTTGAGCCAGGTTCTGTGTCGGTTCTTCATTCGGTACTTGCGAAATATAACATTAAGCTTCCGCTGATAGTCACTGACAGAGGCGTAGTAAAACTCGGGATGATCTCAAAATTAGGCATTGCGAATCCCGTTTTATATGATGGAGTTGAAACAAATCCCACAGAAACAATGGCGATTGAAGCAGCCGGTGTGTATGCAGAAAATAAATGCGATGGAATTGTTGCGTTTGGGGGCGGTTCCCCGATTGATCTTGCGAAATGCGCGGCTGTACTTGTCAATCATCGTTCGCCTCTCGAACATTTTTCAGCAGGCCTGGGCGGTGGATCCAAAATTACCGGCGATGTGCCGCGTATTATTGCAATTCCAACAACAGCAGGAAGTGGCAGTGAATTGGGGCGGGCGGCATTGGTGACGCTGAATGATGGAAGAAAAGTGGGTATCATCAGTGACCGGCTTATGCCTTCTGCCTGCATTTGCGATCCTGAATTAACGCTTACGATGCCATCGTTGTTAACAGCGGCGACAGGAATGGATGCATTGTCGCATTGTGTTGAATGTTTCTGCAGTCCGAGAATTAATCCAATTGCTGACGCTATAAGTTTAGATGGGTTGGAAAGAGGTTTTAAATACATCGTTCGGGCAACTCATAAAGGCGATCTTAAAACGCGTGCTGAAATGATGATGTGTTCACTGCAGGGCGGATTGTCGTTTCAGAAAGGACTTGGCGCTGTACATAGTTTGAGTCACCCGCTCGGTGCACTTACAGCTAAAAAGTTACATCACGGTACGTTGAATGCAATTTTTCTTCCTCATGTGCTGAGGTTTAATATTAACTATTGCATGGATAAAATGCAGGCTATGACGAACAGGCTGCAACTGAAAGATGCCGCACAGGTTGCTGATGCGTTTGAAAAACTTTGTAAGGAACTGGGATTGCCTTCAAAATTGCGTGATCTTGGTGTAACAGGCGAAGAATTGGAGCCGTTAGCGGAACAGGCGATGAACGATCATTGTACGGCTACAAATCCCCGGCCTTTGCTGATAGATGATTTCAGGAAGTTGTATGCGGATGCCTGGTGATCTACATTTTTGGCGCCCAGTAGGCACAGGTTCCATTGGACTTTACCGGCCCTTTAAACAGCAGGCATTTTCCGCAGGATGCATCTGACGAAGGAAGAAAGAGATTACAGTTGCTGCAGGTTTTGTTCTTGTTCGGCGCTTCGTCTACGTACGCCATTTTTTTTCTCACTTTTAAATCATTTTCGCTGACTTTGGAGAGATCGCCGCAAGGATCTTCGTCCTGGTTGTTGTTACCGCAACCAGGGAACAATAATCCCAATGAAAAAAGTGAAAGAGAGACTTTGATGATATTCCTTCTTGAAAGGTTCAAGGAGTTTAGTTTTTTGGTTTGATGTTGAGAATTGAGCTATCAGGAAGCATCTTAACAAATTCAGGCGAAGATCCGGCTTTTGAGCTAACCACCGCAAGTTTAAACCACTCATCATCACCATACTTCGTCAAACAATTCATTAACGGCTTTGCCGATTGTTCGAACGGAAAATTACCTACACTGAGGCACGCGGCAAGCGCCACCTGCATTGAACTGTCACTAATACGCTGTTCAAGTAAAGGTAAACATTCGGGGTAGTCGCCGGCAAGCCGAACTGCACATTCGCGCACATTCGCGTTTGCATCGTTCATCGCCTGCTGAACCAGGCCAGCATTCAATGCATTTAATCCTTCCAATACATACAATGCATGCAGGCGCGCATGGGCATTATTACTATTCGTCATCAAATCTTTGACAGCAGGAACAACAGATTTATCCTGGCGTGCAACAATTGTTTTCTGCGCTTCGATGCGCAACTGGTAATTCGGGTGCGAAAGAAATGCTGTTACGTCAGCCGAATTCATCTTCCTGAAGTTAATGGCTTCATTTTTTCCTGTTGCATTTTTTGGCACGATACGATATATCCGTCCCATTTCGCTGCCCTTCATAAAATCCATCTCTTCCTTTAAATCTTCAGGAATAGAAAAAGGACTTTCGATGTGCTGCCTGTACATATCAATCACGTACAGGCTGCCATCTGGACCAACACAAAAATTCACAGGACGGAACCACGGATCGGTAGATGTAAGAAATTCGAGCTCTCCCTCACCTCGTTTTGCATTGAGAGCCGGCCCGGAATCGGAAGGCGATAAAATATCACGGTGTACAAGGTTACCCGCAACATCGCCAACAAAATAGTTACCCGAGAATGTTCCGGGAAATGCATCACCGCCATACACAATTGCGCCGGCAGCTCCCGTGAAATGATCGTCGGCATACTCCGTTCTATCGAGATGGCGATCCTGGAATTCTTTATTTCTTCGCTTTGTTCGCTCCGCGCGCCAATAAGGCGGGGGCGTCGCCTGGTTCATCAATTCCTGGTGATCGGTAATGCTTACCAACGCTGTTGTAGAAGGCATACCCGGGCGCCGGTGCAGGTACCGCCACGGAATAACTGCCTGCTCGATATGAAACGAATTTTCCGTAACAAACCGATGCCCCCATTCATCCATCGCCTGTCCAAATTGCCCCGACCCCACTTCCTGTTCAAACTGGTTGCGGTCTAACCGGAACCTGAAATCGGAACCGTTGAGTTCGACCGAATCGGTTCCTTTAAATGCGGGTGAAGAAATTTTTCCGTCATGACCGCTATTGGTCGCATAAATCCAGTTATCAACGTTGTAATACAAGCCCGTTATTTGCGCTTCAGAATTGCCTTTAAAAAATCCTTCGAACAGCAACTCTTTTGTATCCGCACGGAAGTCACTGTTTGTATCCTTAAAGAAATAAATACCCGGCGCCGCGGCAACGATGAGTCCTCCATTCCACGGCAAAATGCTCGTTGCTTCGGAAAGACTGTCAGCGAAAATGATTGACTTATCTATGCGTCCATCCTTGCCTGAATCAATCAGCATGCGTATTTGTCCCCTCTCCTTTCCTGGTTCCGGCGCGAACGGATAATCGTGCATCTCAACAACAAAAATATTTCCCTGGTCGTCGAACGTCATTGCGACAGGATCGTTTACAAACGGTTCCGATGCGAACAGTTCGATAGTAAAACGATCATCAAGCTGAAAACTATTTAAGGCCTGTTGTGGCTCAAGAGGGTCTGTATAGTGTTTCTCTTTGCAGGAAACAGTTATTAAGAGAAACACCAAAAAAGCATATAGCGGCGTCCGCATAAACTTTAAAAATTAAGCAATGTTAACCTGGCTCCACGTTTTTGCACTTTCATACATAGCAAGCACAATCTCAACCGATTTTCTTCCTTCCCATCCGTCTACAAAAGGTTTTTCGCCGGTTTCAATTGCGTGCAGCATATCTTCTATTTGTCGCTGGTGGCCTGTGAAGCTGATACCTGTGGGATTCGATGCACCGCCACCCCCGGCATCTGCGGGCATATGTTTTACCCTGAATAGTTCATCTTCGCCCGATTGATTCTGAAATTCCCATTTCACCAAACTGTTTTCTTCAACTACTGCAGTACCCGATGTTCCCAATATTTCTATTCGCTTCGCCGATCCGGGAAAAACAGCTGTTGAACATTCGATAGTGCCCACGGCTCCGTTTGCGAACTTTAAAATGGCTACCAGGGTGTCCTCTACCTCTATATCCCTGTGCCTGATGTTAGCAGCAAAAGCCTGTACAGATTTTACTGGACCCATAAACCATTGCAACAGGTCTACAGAGTGTATTCCCTGGTTCATTACGGCACCGCCACCGTCGTGCTTCCATGTGCCTCTCCACGCCGCTGACTTATAATATTCAGCGCTCCTGCTCCATTTTACGTAGGCGTCGCCGAGTACAAGATCACCAAACCGGTTTTGATCCAACGCATTTTTCAGGAGTTGATTTACTTCGGCAAATCTCGAAGGAAATATCACTCCTACTTTAACACTGGCTTTTTCAGCCGCATTAATTATCTCATCGCATCTTTCGAGTGTAACCTCCAGCGGTTTCTCTATTATACAATGCTTTTTTTGTTCGATTGCTTTCAACGCCGGTTCGAGATGCAGGCCTGAAGGGGTGCAAATACAAACGATATCAATCTCCGGGTTGCGTAGCATTTCGTCAAGCGTTGCATAGGCTATGCAATTGTGTGTACCGGCAAAAAGATCAGCTTTTTGTTTATTGATGTTAAATACGCCAATCAACTTTGCATTTTCAATTTCAACAATAGCTTTCGCGTGAAAATGCGCAATCACCCCGGTGCCTATGATGCCGAAACCAAAATTTTTCCTTTTCATTTATATCCTTTCGAAGTTAAACCACCATTCGGTTATCAAATGTATTTCATTCACAGCTATGGCAATTGTATCGAAAATAAAATGAAACCGTATCAAAAGCGGTCATTCATATTTTTCGTATGATTTTAAATTATGTTGATTATCAATAATTAAGACAAATGGCATGAGCTTCGTCAGATATGCAATATGACCGAAAAAGAATACAATGAATGTGTTCGGCTACATGCGGACAGTCTTTACCGGTTTGTATTTAAAAACACGAGAAACACAGAGGATGCGAGGGATATTGTGCAGTCGTCGTTTGAAAAGATGTGGGCAGGGAAGGATTCTGTGAAGGCGTTGACGTGTAAGGCTTTTCTATTTACAGTTGCTTATCATGAAGTGATCGACCTGGCGCGAAGGAAGAAAAGAAAAATAGAGGTGGATGATTCGCCACGGTATGTTCGCGGAAGTGATCATAAAAAATTAATTGAAATGGCATTTTCGAGGCTTACGGAGTTGCAGCGGTCGCTGGTGCTGCTCAAAGATTGGGAGGGTTATTCTTATGAGGAGATTTCAGGGATTATGGGGTTAAATTCGTCGCAGGTGAGGGTTTATTTGCATAGGGCGAGGATGCAGTTGCGGAAGTTTTTAGGAAGTTTGGAGAATGTTATTTAGAATTCGGGATGCCGGTTAGGGATACCACTTGTTCGCATAAACCAAACGACAACGTCATACCGGCCCCACCTAATCCATTAATAATCGTAACGCCCTGCTCTGGTGATATGACCAACTCACTATCACCGTTTGTTAGTTTAGCATACACACCGTTCCAGCTTTCGATGATGCGGGGATTTTTAAGCCTGACGAGTTTGTCGAGATAATCGAGGATTAAATCGTTTATAAATTGCTTATCAAACGGGTCAACCGTCGCACCATATTCATGCGAATCGCCGATAGTGATTTCTCCAAACTGATTCTGGGCAGCCATCACATGTATGCCAAATTTCAAATATTCCGGCAATTCTCTCTCATATCTCTTTCTCAACTCTTGCCATGACGACGCAGCCCTGAACGATTCATAATGCATCAACGACAATCCGCCACAAACAGCGGGGCCTATGCGCCAGTTTGCTGGCTGTGCCTCCATGCGCATCATTTGCAATTTGCAACTCGTAACATGACCGTCAGCATATATTTCGGGGTACAGTGTTTGAAAATCAGCGCCACTACAAACGAAGATAACGTCTGCCTCAAATTCATCTCTTCCTGCATATACAGAAGGATACGAAACATCGGTGACCGCCTTACCCCATATGTATTGTACTTTGTATTTTTCTGTGAGCCATAAAGGAAGTTTTTGCAGGGCTTCCCTCGGATCAACAATTATTTCTGTGGAACTGTATAAACTGCCTTTAAGCCCGTTTACATTCGCGGCAGGCGATTTTATCTTTGTTTTATCCGCAGATAAAATTGTATAGCCCCGGTGCTGATATTTTTCGGCCAGTTCCGACAATACATTCAGCTCATCCTGATCGTATGCAAGATGGATGGAACCAACAGGATCGTGCCAAATGTTTGCATCCATGCATACCTGCTGCCATATACTTTTTGAACGCATCGCACGTTCGTACAATTCTCCATCTGGCTGGCCTATCGGCCACACCATCCCAAAGTTTCGTATAGAAGCGCCGACAGCTTTCCCGGAACGCTCTAGAACTGTAACCTTATAACCTTTTTCAGCAAGGGCCTTTGTGGCAGCCAAACCAACAATGCCCGCACCTATCACGATTGCACTACGCATAGGGTACCTCTTTTTGTAAACGATATTTTTTGTTGTGATAGACGAACGAACAGATTATCGCCGTAAAACCAACCATCGAAGCGACAATAGTGAGCTGGGAATAAAGATGCGACCAGTTCAGTTTAATATCAAATAATGCTTTCGAACACATGACCACCGTGCTGCCGAGGTAGCCGAAAGCATCAGCAAAATAAATGAGGAAACCAACGTTACCCTTTATTTTGAAAGCAGCAATGAGCCGCTCGAAAAAAATGCAGTTAAACGGAATATAAGCCAGGTACAAGCCCAGGCTTACCAACTGCATCCAGGTGGCGCCATCCATATATCCTGCAGCAAACAACGCCGACGAACTACCGGCAACCACAAGTCCAAACGCTATGATTACATGAGTCAACCTTAATGCCTGGATGTTTCTTCTTATCAATACGAGAAAACTCATCATCACCAGCACAATCACTGAAGTACGGGTTTCTGTGGTAGTAAAAATCGAATAGTCGGAACCGTAGCCCAGTTCGTTCCATATGTTCGCCATGAAATTATCGCGGATATCGCGCATGAGCGTAAGGAACACGTACGTTAACGTTATCGCGAACACTCCCACACTAAATGCCTTAAGAAATTTCTTTCTCGCATCGCGGTTCATTGGTTCACGCCCGGTTCTTTCGAACACATCGGCGCTATCCGGGGCCGGAATTTTTTCCATCAAAAAAATTAATATAGCAAGAGGCAGGCAAAACAAGAGGCCCGTTAGAAACGGCATCCAGTTTTCCTGCACCGACCATTCAACCATCAGCCACTTCGCAACTGACCTCGTAAAACCACCCGCGAAGATGAAGCTTACCGCCAATGCGGAACCGATGATGTCCGTTGCACGGCGACCCTCTACATAACTGAATATTATTCCCCATAAAAACCCCAGGGGAAACCCGTTGAGCAGTAAAAAGATGATTCCGTAAGGCGCGGGAGCCAGTGCAAATCCAAACAGGGCGAACCATGATATGCCGATAAGTATCGCCATTGTCTTCCACCTCGCCAGCCGGCTCAGCTCCGCAATGAATTTTATGCCGTAAAATTTACTTAGCATATAGCCTATTCCCTGGGCGATGATAAGAAGGCTCTGATAGGGAATGCGCCAATATTCTAAGCCGTCGAAAGTGGCTACGGTAAAGGGTTTGCGAAAGGCATATACCGAAGTATAAGCCAGGAACGTGACTATAGCCGCATAAAGCGAAATGATAATCTGCTTTCTTGAAGAAGCCTTCGGTTCGACCAGTGTCGCGTTGGTAATCATCGGCCTCAAACAATAATGTGCTGCAATTCTTCAAGACTGTCTATGATATGATCCGGCTTGTATTGCTCCAGCTGGTTTCGCGTGAAAGCTCCGGATGTAATCGCAACAACAACACCGCAGCCGGCATTTTTTCCCTCGTTGATGTCCACTTCGGTATCGCCCACTTTTACCACTTCCTTTGAATCGGTAATTCCTCCGGATTGCATTAAACGTTCTATCATGTCCGGAAAGGGTCGTCCATGCTCCACTTCATCACTTGCTATGTATTCATCAACAAGATTTTTTTCCACCCACTGAAACCGGTCAACAATCACGTCGGCAATTTGCCTTGGAAAACCCGTATTCATCGCTACGCGGATTCCCCTTTCTTTCAGCCACACCAGGATATTTTCGGTACCTGGCGCTGGTTTTACTTCCGGAGATGTTTGGTAATGGTCCACCATTTCATCAACAAAATCAGTGTGGATTTTATTTATGAGATCTTCGGTTACGCGCACACTTCTCGTTTCGAGAACTTTTTTGATGGCAAACGTTTTTTTATAACCCATCAATGGGTTTACTTCTTCCCTCGAAATATTATATCCATAGCGCGCGAATGACCTCTGAAACGCAATAGCGACAGCGTCGTCATCTGCTACTGTTGTGCCTGCCATGTCGAGAATTATCAGCCTGGTGGACATACTTTTACTGTTTTAGAAGATGATTTAATGCAAGTGTTTTGTATTTCTGTAATGAAGGAAGTGGCACGTTTTCTTCCTTAGCGAGGTCATCCCACTTTCTTATTTTAATGAAGAGGTCGAAAAGCGTGTCGGATTCAAAATCCCTGGCTTCCTGCGGTGTCATTACACCACCCTGCTTTTCCAGGGTTGCCTTGCTTGCAGGCGAGAGGTGGTTATAGTATTCAGCAAATTTGTAGGTGAGATACCGCTTCGCGGGAACGTGACTTTCAACAAGACGGGCAATTTTTTCTGAGAAACCTTTTTCTTTCAGGTATGCATAGCCGAGGCTTTCATGGTCTTCGACTCCGTAACCATCCATTGTTTTTACTGGTGCCATATGTTCGCAGAGGTGGCCTATGTCGTGGAAGAAAGCCGCGAGAATTATTTCATCGTCGTATCCTTCTGCTTCGGCAAGTTGTGCCGCCTGGCACATGTGTTCTACCTGCGAGACTGGTTCCCCTATGTAGTCTTCTTTTCCAAAGTTCTCATACAGGGAAAATACTTCTTCGACTACCACTTTTGCCTGCGATACGTTCATGACGATAAGTACTTTAAAAAGAAAGAAATTATTCTATCACTGTTTTTATCACTTCACCTACACTATGTGAGGGCTTAAAATCTAATCCTAAAAGTGCAGCGATAGTTGACGCTAGCTGACGTTGATACAACTGTTCCCCGGAAACAACTTCACCTAAATGTTTTGAATCCGGCCCGAGCACAGCGAACCATATCTGGTTCGCGTCTTCTACTTTTTGTCCGTGATCTTTCCATTGATCCTTATTCTTGTCACCGCGACCGTGATCAACAGTAACAACCAACGTCGTCTTGTCTTTATAACCTGGCAGCGATTGAACCGTATTCCAGAGATCTTCAATCATCCTGTCCTGTGAGTAAGCGGAAGCGAGATATTGATCGTACATGCCGCTATGCGCAAAATCGTCGGTTTCGTCGAACGCGATGTAGAGCACTTTCGGTTTATAAGCCCTGAGATACTCACGGCCGGCCGCATACGTAATTACATCCGGGCGCACACCTACAGGACGGGGAGTTAGAAATTGAAGATCATTCAGCAACTGAAGGCGTTCGTTCGCAAATCGGAGGGTATCAACATCTGCGTTCACATAAATACCGCTTCGTGGAGCATTGAGTATATAGGGAAACACATCCCACGTACAGAAAGCGGCTACCTTTCCACTGTAATTTTTTTGTTTATTGATAAATTCAAGTACGTTCTCGTTTTTGTTGTAAATCTTATCGTTAGAGTTCACGTCAGGATCAGGAAAACCTGTAAAAATCTCATTGTATCCGGGATAGGAAAACCAATAAGGATTGGAGTTGTTGACATAGTTTCCTTTCTGCCGGTTTCCATATAGCTGACCCCTGGATTCAACAACCGACCACAAAAAAGGAAACAATTTCTTCCGCCTCTCACTGGCTTCCTTGTCCCAGAATTCTTTTGCCACGCTTTCGGGATTACGGGTATAAGCTGAATTGTTCAGAAGTATCGAATCTGCTCCTGCGAATACTTCCTGCCAACGCATTCCATCGAGTGTTACGATGATAATGTTCTCTGTTTTCCTGCCCTGCGTAAAACCAATAATCGAAATGAGCAGAAACAAAATCAAAATAGCCTTCTTCATAAATTTTCATTTTCAGGACCGGATATCCGTAAATCGTTTATTTGAGTAACCACATTTGAGCGTTGATATCATCGTTGCCACCAAACTGCGCGTCCAGGGCAACCTGGTAGTTTTCATAGTTGGCCGACCTTTCGCCCGAAGGATATTGAAAACGTACCGGAATACGACCGCTGTTTCCTGTACCCGGACCCGTTGAGAAATCGGGCACCCCGGTTCTGCGAAAATTGAAATACGATTCAAGCCCTGAATGACGAAACAGCGCGAGATATTTTTGCTCCAGGATTTGCATTAAGCCAGCCTGGTCATTTCCGGCATACTTAACCTGCGGATCGTTATAGTAGGTGTCGAAGTTGAAGTTGATATCATACGTATTGTACACTGCGGTTAGTCCCGGACTACCCGATTGGAGAAAATTTGCTTTGAAACTCCCCGCCTCTGGAATATTGTAAAAACTCATCGATGCTTTGATGGCTGCGCGGTAGTAGTCTTCCGCGTTACCCAGCGGTCCGGAAGTGATCCACCCGCGATTTATGCCCTCTGCGATATTGAGAAGCATCTCGGGATAACCAATTTGTATGGACGGCTCAGCTGTGTAAGTTTCGTAGAAGTGATACCGGTTAATAAGCGAATACTGCCCGCCATTCGCTTTCACATACATTGTCCCGAGATCCTCGCCCGGATCAGCGCCGACAAACGAATTATAGCTGGTAGGTAGACCACCATCGGCGATAATTGCACCGGCCGGTTCTGCGGTGATAAATACCCTTGGATCTTTCAGTCGCGTGAGCAGACCAATATATGTGGCCGACGTATTATACCGCAACGCATCGAAGCCAAAGTTATCGGGGTTCATCGGGTAAGGATTGGTGGGAAATACAAACTGAAACTGCAGGTTGTCGCTCAAATCCTGCATAAGAGGATACTTGTCTGCGTTTGAAACAATTTCAGCGAAACGACCCTTCACGTTCAGATCGGCATCTTCGGCCTTTTTACTCAGGTGTATAAGCAGCCGCAGTTGGAATGTATTAATCGCTTTCCTCCATTTTTCAAGATCATTTCCATAGTATATGTCTCCCTGCAGGTTATTGTCGCCGCCTGCTGTGAGTTCAGCAAGTTCGTTGTTGGCACTGTCGAGCCATAGAAAACTTTGAAGAAATACAGATTTCTGATCATCGTATTTTGGTCTCAGATTTTCAATACCAAGTAATGATTCCGACATTGGGATATCGCCCATTTCAAGCGTCATCTTCGAAAAGAAAAATGCTTTAAAAAATTTAGCCATTGCAGAATACGCGTTCACCGGCGGCAGACCAGCTTTCGATGCCTCTTCTACCATTTTATCCGCGTTTTTTAATTCTTCGTAGTAGTCGTCGCCGGAGCCAAAATCATAACGGTTATTACCGTAGTAATCGTAGTTGCAAAGAAAATACTGGCTGTAACGCTCGCCGGTTCCATATGGAGGATCATACATATCGTTGAGCAAACCGTTAAATAATAAAGAGGCAGGTACCGATGTTGGTTTGTTTTCGTTTGTGTTCAGCGAATTGAATTCCTTTCTGCAACCAGCCGTGAGTACCGCTGAAAAAGAAATTATATAAAATAGCTTATTCATTTTTGTTAGTTTTTAGAATACCAGGTTTAAGTTTACTCCAAAGCGACGCATGGTTGGCGACTGAAGATCGGTTCCACCTTTTGAATAATTGTATTGGTCGAGGTCTACATCCTTGAAGCGTTTATCGCCATAGAAGTACAACAGGTTTCTGCCCACCAGTGAAACCGATGCTCTCTGAATAAATGTCCTTGCGAGAATGTTTGACGGCAGGGTGTAAGTAATTGTTACCTCCCTGAGCTTCGCAAATGTTTTGCTCATCAGGTTGGCTTCTTCAATATTGTAATATTTACTCAGGTAATCCTGGATGCGCGTAACCTGCGTGTTTTCCTCAAACTGCAGATCTTTATAATTAATGATTTCACCCGTTTCCGAATCGAAATTGATAGGAACGTTATTCGAAACAACAACCCCCTCACCTACGTAGATCCCGGGATAGCTTGCATCACCAGAATGCTGGTAGTCAGACAATCTTGCTTCACCAATTTTACCCTGGACGGTTTCAATATTACGTCCCCCACGCATCGTTTTATTATGCATGTAATCTGAAGTAACACCACCTACGTTTCCGTCAAACTGAAATCCAACAGAAAAGTTTTTGTACGTTACAGCGTTATAGATGCTCCATTGAAATTTTCCATTCAGATAACCGAGGAATTGGGCAACCGGATTATACAACGGTTTTCCTGCCTCGTCGTTGATGATTTGTCCATCGGGAGATTTAGCAAACGCGCCTGCGTAGAATTTATCTACCCTATCGCCCTTTCGATAGAACTGCCTGTAAATATTTTGTCCGGGAGGAAGTTCAAGATAAACATCTTTGAAAGTGCTCCAGTTTACAAGTACGTCCCAATTGAGGTTCCTCGTTCTTACAGGCGTTCCTGAAAGCGAGAGCTCGTAACCGGTTTTCTTTGTTTTCAGTGCATTCAGGTAGTAAAAGCCGTAACCTGAAGCAGTAGAGATTGGGTTCTGCAAAATCTGGGGACCGTCTATATACTGAAATGCTGTGGCGCTCAGACCAAGCCGGTTGCCGAGAAACTTGATGTCGAACCCTTCTTCAAAGTTTACGCGGTTAAGCGGTTTGATATTCGGATCGTAAAGATTGCTGGTGTATGAAGCAGCTGTTTGATTATTATAAGGTTTGCTGGTAGAGTACACGGCAGACAGCGAATAATCGGGTCCGCCGTAAGGTGATAAATAGTTGTTACCGTAGTCAAGCGGATAGTCGCTCAGGGAATTTCCTTCGGTTGGAGTGCGGAATGCAGATAAAGAGTTGAACGGAGCAATACCAACAGTTGGATAAGTAGCATCGCCATGCACCGCCGCATACGAACCTCTTATTTTAAGAAAAGAAATAGCCGAAGGAAGGTCAATGTAATCAGAAATTACCGACGCGACAGATACACTCGGATAAAAATAGCTATTGTGATTTTCAGGTAACGCCGACGATTTATCCACGCGACCCGTGAAAGCAACCGTTGCATACCTGTCTATCGATAAATCGAGCGAAGCGTATGCGCTAAATACTCTCATGTCTGAGGCAAAGCTGTTTGCCTGCACAGGATTGCGGGAATTGCTGAAACTATACACATTCGGCACGTTCAGGTAATCGGTAGAAGTAAAATTTGAATTATATGCGAACGACCTGATATTTCCACCGACTAGTCCAGTAAGATTAATCATCTTTTTAACTGTATAGTTGTAGTTGAGCTGGAACTCGGTATTGTTCTCAAATAGATTCCTGCGATCTTCACGATAATCACCAAATGCGCCTTCGCGGCTATATGGATGGGCCGAGAAAGGCATTTTTTCGCTGCGGAAAAGGTCATATGTGGTAACCTGCGTGCGAAGTGTTGCATTTAGGTTGTCGTTTATTTTATAGTTCCCGGAAATGTATCCGTAAACATCATTTTTATGATGGCCCCTTAACCATTCATACACCATAAACCAGGGATTGTGGTAGCGCTGATACTCCGCAAAAACTGATTGTGTACCCACTTTTCCTGTTTGCCAGATTCCCCTGATATCCGGCGCCATTACGTCCCAGTCTGCACCTGTCCAGACCGACATGTTGTAAATAAGGCTGTTTGGACCATAGTCAACATCCGGGAAATTATCGGTGAACTGCCTGTTGTAGTTAAGGTTCGCTTCTATCTTGAGTCGCTTTCCCGGGTTGAAAGAACCATAAAGGTTGAAGTTTGAAATGTTGAGATCAGTATTCGGAATAATGCTCTGCTGGTAAGAATGCGAAACTGAAAAACGCATATTGTAATTTTCGCCGTTGGCAGAAAGAGCAACATTGTTTGTGGTCTGGAAGCCGGCACGCAAAAAACGTTTGAGATTGTCCTTACCACGCGCCACCCACGGAGTTGGTTTGATATTACCCGTCCAGTCCTGGTCATCACCACCGGGGTAGGTTGTTACATATGTTTGATTAGGGTCGTATTCTCCATCATACTGAGGTATAAGTTGCCCTTCGAATCGCGGACCCCACACGTCGTAGTCATTATCATTCTTACCACCACCCTTTCCGTTTCCAAAAGCGTAAAGACTATTTTCGCCAGGACCATATTCGTCCTGGATTCTCGGAAAAGCGATAAATCCTTTATCGATAGAATTGGTTGAGTTGACTTCAACTGTATAGCCTTTCCTGAACTTGCTGCCTTTTTTTGTTGTTATGAGAATCGCACCAAACTGCGCGCGACTTCCATACAGGGCCGCCGCTGTCGGGCCTTTCAGAATTGAGAATGATTCAATATCATCGGGGCTGATATTCCAGGTGTCGGAGTTGATGGGAATACCGTCTACTACATACAGGGTAATTTCATTGCCACGAAGCAAGACGGTCGGTTTCCTCAGTAGCTCGGCCGATGGCCCAACTGAAAGACCCGCGACTTTTCCAACCAAACCTGTGATGGGGTTTTGATCGCGTGCTTTAACAAGGTCCTCACCCTTTACTTCCTGAACTGCATAACCTATTCGTTTTACTTCTTTCTTTACTCCAAGAGCAGTTACCACCACCTCGGAAAGATTTTTCTGATCGGGAGCCAGCCTTATTTCCCCTGCATCAATTGCCTTGATCTCTTTTCCTGAGTAACCGATATTGGTGATGAGCAGGATGTCGGTATCGAAGGCATCGATGCGAAAAGTTCCGTTTGCATCGGAAACGGAAGTTTTGCTCGTGTTCTTATTAAAAACGGTTGCGCCTGCGAGAGGTAAATTGGCGTCGTCGGTAATCCTGCCCGTTACGTTCCGCTGCGCCATAGCGAGGTATGACAACGTAAGCATGCAGACTGTGAGTAGTAAATGCCTGGAGCGGGAGTAAATGTTTCGCATTGAAAACAGTTGTTTGGATTTATGTTTATTGTTGCGGCAAGCGCACGGATGAGTTATAAACTCACCGCAAAAATGGAGGTGCTATGTAACGTTGATCTTAACAGAAGATGAAGGAATCGTTAACAAGTTTGTATATAGTGCGGCCCACCTTTAAAAATAAAAGTTTATATTTCTTATCATGAAAGCGCCCGCCACATATGGCCTCACGCATATCGCGATAGCTGTAAACGACCTTGAACGCACAAAGAAATTTTACTGCAACGTGTTCGACATGGAAGTCATGTACCACGAAGATGATTTCATTCAGCTGACAACTCCAGGCTCACACGATATTCTTGTTTTTGAAAAGAAGGAAACGGCCACGTCTCAAACAGGTGGCATTTTACATTTTGGCTTTCGACTGAAAAGCCCTGGCGATATTACTGAAATGGCTTTGCGCGTGGAAACGTATGGAGGAAAAATTACAGGTCGTGGTGAATTTGTTCCCGGGTCACCATATGTTTTCTTCAAAGACCCCGACGGATATGAGGTGGAGATATGGTACGAACTTTTACCCGTTTAAATATTTATTGGGAACATTAGTTGGCGTATAGTCGATACCGTAAGCCTCTCTGAGAAGCAACTTCACCACCTGCGCGGTGATCTTTTCATTGCGATGCATCTGTGGCAGCAATCCCATCATCGCATAACTGACCGGGTTAACAGAAGGAATAAAAGTTTCCCAGTCATAGCCTTTCCCCCATATCAATCCTTTGATAGTAATATGAAGATCCACTTTCAAGGAAAGAAGATATTTGAGCATCTCAAATGAATTGTTGAGAATCTGGTTTACCGTATGGAAAACAGGAGTCTGGCCCCCGAAACCAAATTCATCCACTCCCGCCTGCGCGTTTACGTCCGCATCGTGCCTCACGAGTACCTCAGCACACGACAAATGATTAAACTCCGCACAAATATGAAGAAGTGTTGCGTCGCGAAGCGGGGTAAAAGCGCTGCGTAGCGTATATTTTTTGTTTACTGCAGTACTATCTATCAAAATTGATTGTTCGAGGGATGTGGCGTCATCCAGCAAAACAGCAAGCAAAACTTTGTCGTCGAATTTTAACCCGTGGTCAACAAAAGCTCTTACACATTCCTTAAAGCGTTTTGTTCTTCCGTATTCGCTGGTGAGTTCATTGATAAGGGGCTCGTTGCGGAACAGCCCGTTGGGGTCAACACCATTTTCAAAACATTCGACAATTCCATCAACATCATGAATCTCAATGTCGCCAATGATTTTCTCGAGATAGTCCATGGCAATCCAATGTTTTCTCTAAAATATACAATTTCTTTGTAACACCTTGATCCGCCATATTTCCAGAACAGCTTTCTCCTTGTTTGCGTGCCTGACTTTAACCCAGGCATCATCTCAGCTTTATATTAAAACAGTTGCCGGTAGCGGCTACAATGGAACCAGGGGCGATGGCGGTCCGGCGTTATGTGCGGGCGTTCCCAACCCGACAGGCGTTTGTATTGATCCTACAGGAAACATTTATATCGCCTCAGTCAATTCTATACGCCGCGTTGATGCAACAACGGGTATAATCACCACCATTGCCGGAACAGGCGCTAACAGTTTTACCGGCGACGGTGGTCTTGCAATAAATGGAAGCATGTTTTCGCCGCAGGGAACTGCGCTCGGCTTCAACGGTAATTTTTATATCGCTGATGTACAGAATCAACGAATACGCGTGCTTACCACTACCCTCCCTCAGCCACCTGTAATAAGCAAAGTTGCGGTTACGATAAATCCTGAACTACCGTGTCGCGGTTCAACGGTCACTTTCGAAGCTGTTGTACAGAATGCCGGCACCGGGCAGACCTATCAATGGTATGTAAACGATAACCCGGTTGGACCAAACAGCGCCACTTTCAGCACTGCTGATGTAAATGATGGCGACCTGGTGAAATGTGTTTTTTCATCTGACCAATGCACCGGCCCTGAAGAAGTGACCAGCAATGAGGTTTCGGTTGTATATGGATCGGTAACGGCACCCACTGTAGGTATTTCTTCAACCGCTGCGAAAGTTTGTCCCGGTGAAACGATTACACTTACTGCATCGGTACAGAATGGTTCGGATGTTTCTTACCAGTGGTATATGAATGACGGGGCCGTTGGCGATGGTACATCGCAGTTTACCTACACACCCGTAAACAGCGAGGACCGGGTACGATGTGATGTCAGTTTAACCGGATGCGCGGGCGGTGTGATCAGTACAGAAACGGTAAACACCGGCGTGTATGTTGTGCCCGTTGTGAGCATTACGCCACAGGAGGCAACGGTTCCTCCGGGTACGGTCGTTCAATTGTCGGCAAATGCTACAGGAGATTTGCAAAGTTATTCATGGATCAGCGCTGAACCATTATCTAACAGCACGTCGCTTAACGCTGTAACCTCACCGGTTATAAACAGTCATCCCGTAATATTTGTTGGAGAAACAGCTGATGGTTGTGTTGTGAGCGACACGATGAACATTTTTGTGTTCATAAAGATGATCATGCCGAACGCATTCACTCCGAATCGTGACGGCAACAATGATATATTCCGTATTCCGCCTAATGTAAAATTTACGCTGAAAGAATTTGCGATATTCGACCGGTGGGGCAAAAAAGTGTTTGCGACTGCAGATATTACGCGTGGCTGGACCGGTGAAAACGCGGTTAACGGCACATATGTTTACCTGATTACAGGAGAAATTGATGGCCAGAAAACGACGTTTAAAGGAACGGTAGTATTAAGCCGGTAAATTGACCATAAAACACCCGCTTTTTGTCGTGATTAACCCATTTGATTGTTAAAGAACCGCATCATCTTTGTAAAAACGAACACTAAAAAATTAAATCATGGAAAAGCAACAACACCGCATTACCATCAATGCTCCCAAAGAGAAAGTATGGACAACATTATGGGATTTGAATACGTACAATAAGTGGACGTCTGCATTTTCAGAGTCTTCCAATGTGCAGACGGATAACTGGAAAAAAGGCAGTAAAGTATTGTTTACTGATGGCACCAATAACGGCATGGTCTCGAGGATTGATGAAAACATTCCAAATGAATTCATGAGTTTCGAGCACCTTGGCGAGATGAGAGATGGCATTGAGGACACTACAAGTGAAAGAGTGGCGGCGTGGAAGGGAGCGCATGAGAACTATACGCTTAAGGAAACGAATGGTAAAACGGATTTGCTTGTTGAGATAGATATTTCAGATGAATACGCGCAGATGTTCGCTGAAATGTGGCCCAAAGCGCTGAATAAGGTGAAGGATTTGAGTGAGAGATAGTTGTTTCGCCGCTGATCTCTCGCTTCGCTCGGGATGAAGGCTGTACTGTCATCCCGAACCGACGCGAAGCGGCGCGTGAGGGATCTGCGGAGAAAAACGCTGGCTTGAAAAGCTGCCGCTGGCGCATTTATTGCCTGCTATATTCAAAAATCATAACATGGATGATTTAAAGAATAAAGTAGTGGTGATCACAGGCGCATCCAGTGGCGTGGGAAAAGCAATGGCCCTCGAATTCGCAAAATATGGTGCCAAGCTGGTTTTAGCAGCCAGGAGAATCGAGGCATTACATGAGGTAGCAGAAGAATGCCGGGAACTGGGCGGCACGGCGGAAGCGGTAGAATGCGACACACGCATTTCGCAGGATGTGCAGGTACTTGCAAAAGTGGCATATGAATCCGGCAATGCCATTGATGTATGGATCAACAATGCAGGCGTGCTTGCGGCCGGTGCATTAGACGAGGTTCCATCGACAATAAATGAAAACGTGATACGCACCAACCTGCTGGGCTACATGAACGGTGCGCAGGAAGCGTTGCCTTATTTTAAATCGCAGGGACATGGAGTATTAATCAATAATATTTCTGTGGGCGGTTGGTTTCCTGTTCCCTACGCCACGGCATATTCCGCAAGTAAGTTCGGGTTGCGAGGATTTTCAGAAGCGTTGAAAGGCGAGGTAAGCAAATACCCGGGCATCCATATTGTAGATATTTTTCCGGGTTTTCTCGACACCCCGGGTATACAGCATGCGGCCAATTATACGGGTAAAGTATTGAAACCTGCGCCTCCGGTAAGCGATCCGCGTCGTGTGGCGCGTGCGGTAGTAAAGCTGGTTAAAAATCCGTCGTCACGAAAAACAATCGGCATAGCATCGGGATTGTTGCGAATGTCTTATGCGGTAGTCCCGCGCATAGCACGGGGTATAACAGGGATGGTTATACGTAAATATCTGAAGCAGGCGGATGACATAGATCATACAAGCGGAAATGTGCTGAGACCCGTTGACTACGGAACGGGTATTGACGGCGGATGGAGAAATAAAGGCGTTTCGCGTGAGGCCACTATTGCCATGATGATTTTTGCGGGTGTGGCAACGGGATTGTATTATGCGCGTTCACGCAAATAAACTCATCACGGCCTTACCGGTTCCATCGGGCGTTGTATAGAATGGCCGCTCCTCTATTACGTAATTCGCATCCGGGGCGATTCCGAGTGCGTGATAAATGGTTTGATGTACCTGGTCGATCTTAATCGGCTTATCAATTGTTTTACATGGACGCTCATCCGCGGTTTTCCCGTACACATATCCCTTTCTTATGCCTCCTCCAAACATCAGGATAGAGCAACCATCTGTAAAGTGCCGGTGCATCCCATAGTTTTTCATTTCGTGAATAATGTCGGGTTGTTCAACCTGCTCCTGGACTTTTGCACCGGGGCGCCCCTCCACCATCATATCGCGACTAAATTCACTGGCAAGAATAATCATCGTTCTGTCGAGCTTTCCTGTTTTATCAAGGTCTTTGATAAGCTGCGCAACTGGACCGTCAATCATCTTCTTCATGTCTTTAATACGGGTGTTCCCGTTGTCGTGCGTGTCCCATCCTTTAAACGGTTCATATTCTGTGGTAACACTGATAAATCTTGCTCCCTGCTCGGTGAGCCTGCGTGCCATTAAACAACCAAGACCAAACCTGCCGGTATTGTAGATGTCATAAATTTCTTTCGGCTCATCGCTCAGATCGAACGCTTTTGCTTCGGGCGAACGAAGCAACATGTATGCCTGTTCCATCGATCTTTTCAAAGATTCTTTCTGGTAATCGCTGCCGAATTCACCAACAGGGCTTTGTTTAATCAATTCAGAATACAATTTGTTGCGGCTCTCGAACCGTTTCGACGACATACCTGGCGGCGGTTGTACACTTTCCAGGCCAGCTGAAGGGTCGGGAATTAAAAACGGGCCATATTCGTTACCTAAAAAGCCGGCGGTATGAAAAGCTTTGAGCTCCTCTCCTTCGCCCACTGTAAATCGCTGTCCAATGTCGATAAAGGCGGGAATTACCGGGTTAAGCGGTCCGAGCTCTTTTGCGATCCACGCGCCGATATGAGGAGCAGCAACAGACTGTGGCGGTTCATAACACGTGTGCCAGTGGTATTGATGCCGCGAGTGGAGTATGAAACCGAGGTCAGCAGCAACGTATGACCTGATCAAAGTGCCTTTATCCATCACTTTGCCGATAGATTCGAGCCCCTCGGAAAAATAAATATCATCGAGCGCCGTGGGCACACGGTTGAATGTGCTTAATACACTGTTTGCCTCCATTCCTTTTTTAAACGGTGTGTATGCTTTGGGATCGAATGTTTCGGTGTGAGGCATCCCGCCTGCCATCCACAACAGGATCACGGTGTCGGCCTTTGAGTCAGGCCTTTTTGCATTGCACGACGAAAGGAATTGCGTAACAGGCGCTCCTGCCGCCATCGCAGCCAGCGTGGCCGCACTCGTCTTCTTTAAAAAATCTCTCCTGTTCCAGCTATTGAACATAAAATTCGATTAATAGATCAGTTGAAACTCCGGCAGCAACATGATCGACCATAAAAGGTCAGCCACATTGTCAACCGAAGGATTGTTACCGAGCGCCGTCGCTGCCACTTTCAATTCACCGTCTGTTGGTGCGCGGTTAAGCGCATTCCGGTAGATGGCGGTAATCATGGCGCCGGTGTTGTTATAACTGTTTTTCCATCTCTCCGCTCCTTTCTTCATTGCCGCGTTGAAGCGTGTTCCATTTGTGAGCTCGAGCGCCTGTAAAAGATTAGCCTGCGATTCTCTTCCCGTGCTAACGGTTTCGCGATTGGGTCGTCCGAGAGCGGTGAGGAAACTATTGTTCACTACGAGCGACCCGCGTCTCACAAGTGTTGTGTCGGCGTTTATCACAGGTTTGTACATCACCATAGAATCTCCAAACACGGGCCATACGAGATTGCTCACGGCATCCGCGAATTTTTCGCCCGACATTCTCCTTCTAACCATACCGGTAAAAACATAATCCTGCGCCATCAATTTGTTCGGATCTTTAAATCCAACGGATGGCTGCTGGTACGCCTGCGATGTGGCCACCAGGTAAATCAACTCTTTCAGATCATAATTTTTGGAAGCGAAATCAAACGATAACCAATCTAACAAATCCTGGCTCCAGGGTGCATTATCCATCACATCTACAGGTTCAACAATTCCGCGCCCCATCATCTGTGCCCAAATCCTGTTGACCATTGTCCGGGCGAGGCGTCCATTTTGCGGGCTGGTCATTATATCGGCGAGCTGTTGCTGTTTTTTCTCGTTTGTTGCGCTGCTGTCGATGGTGCCGAGTTGTTCCCATAACATTCTTGGACGGGTATATTTGCCGGTAGGTTTATCGCAGCGATTTATTTCGAGAGATGAGTCGCTGAAAATATTCGCGAACGCATAAGCATCGTCCAGTTTCCAGTTGTTGATAAAACTGTTGTGGCACGAGGCGCATTTTAGGTTAAGGCCGAGAAAAACCTGCGCAACATTCTGCGCTGCCTGTATCTCTGTACTTTGACTGGCATTTACCACGCCACGCCACCTGATGCCTTCAATAAATCCTTTTGATTCTTTCGTGGGACTTATCAATTCTTTTACGAATTGATTATAAGGTTTGTTATCACGCAATGCATTGTACAGCCAATGGGTAATATCGGAGCGGCCGCCGGTAATATACCCGGTTCCTGTGTAATCGTTGCGCAAGGCGTCGTTCCAGAAAGTGAGCCAGTTGATCGCATAGTCGTCGTTACGGTTGAGTAGTTTTCTTACCCACGCTCCTCTTTTATTTGCATCTGGATCGTTTAGGAAGGAATCGAGCGCCTGCGGTGTGGGAAGCAAGCCAATGATATCAAGATAAACTCTCCTTAAGAAAATGCGGTCGTCAACAGCAGGCTGCCATTTAATATTGTTCTTTTTGAAATATTCATTCACCCAAAGATCAACCGGGTTTCCCGAATGATTACCTGTGGCTGCAGGAAGAACGGGATTTCGGGGCTCGAGCTTCGCGACACGAAATAATTTTTCGCTTTCTGCATCTTCGGGCCATGGTGCGCCTTTAAGAATCCAGAAATTCAGGAGGTCGATGTCGTTGCGCGATAACATTTTTCCTTTGGGAGGCATCGCTTCTTCATCATCTCTCGGAAGCATCACGCGCCGGATAAGTTCGCTTTCATGAGGTTTACCTGCTACGATTACTTCACCCGATTCGCCTCCTTTGAGGGCCATGTCTTTTCTATCGAGCCTTAGTTCTCCTTTTACTTTCTGTGCGCCGTGACATTTATAACAATTATGCGCAAAAATGGCTTTCACGCGCGTGTTGAGCTCTTTCTCCTGGTCCTTCGACAATTTCGCTGTATCGTTATTCATCGACGCGAAATTGATGTTGCCGCCTCCAAAATCTTCCGCCGGCAACACTTCTGTGAGATATTCATCACCATGAGTAAGCGACGCTCCGAAGTGACCGGTTAAGGTGATACCCGCAGCTGTAAAAAACAGCAGTAACCTGTACACAACTATACCGGATGAGGATTGTTTTTTTCTGAGACGTAACATCGCCAGCAAAACGACGCCGCCGATTGCTGCAGTGCCGATGCCGAGCCACTGATGAAGGTCAAGTGTGTTTCCGGCGTATTCTTCACCATAAGCGAGCAGCCAGCCAAATGCCGCGGAAAATACAGCCGCGATAACCCCGACGATAAGACAAACTTTAATTCCCGGCCGGAGCGCTGAATTGAATTTCTTAAATGTAAAAAGTTCGAGTATGGCAGCGAAAAGTATCAGCCCCAATGGAAAGTGCACAACCATGGGATGCAATCGTCCTAAGAACTTCCACAGCCAGAAAGTTTCTTCCATGTGATGCTAATTTAAACTTTTTGGCCCTTGTACTGTACTACCGTGTGATGGTCATCGGCGCCTGTAACCATAAAGGTCCGACACAGGATCGGACTGCCAAAGATTTGAGGTATTTATTTCCATCATCGAGAGGCGTCCACCCCATCCTGCGCCTGTGTCGAGATTGATAACATTCGCGGCCTCAATGGGTTTGTCTTTCTTGAAAATAATGGTGCTGGTATGGCCGATATAAATTTTATTGAAAGGAGTGGCCACTTCAAATTCAATTCCCTGAATCCTGGTTTTCAGTTGCTCGTATTCGAGTGCGTCGACAAACAGGCTTCGATCCCAGTAATAGGTTTCTTCGCGTTGTTCGTAGAACGATTGATACCGGTTGAAGCCACCGTGAACGAAGCAGTTGTTGTTATCATCAACATGATAGAGGACCTGGTCGCGGAAAAAATTTTTATGAGATTCTGGAATGTCGGAAGGTTCGATGTTTGCATTGAACCCAAAAAACTTTGAAGCGATAAACCTGGGTTTCCTGCCGGATAAATTCAGGTAAGAATTGACTGTTCCTTTTCCGCCCTGCGACCAGTGCTGCTCATGATAACCTGTAATACAAAACTGGTTTAGCCATTCATCGTGGTTGCCTTTTATGGCTATGAGATTTTTCAATTTTAGGAGCTCTTCTACACATTCATATACTTCATCGAAGCCGTCGGCCACGTCGCCGAGTTGAATGAGGAGGTCGTTCCGGTAATCGAATGAGGAGCGCTCAAGGCATTGCATGAAGGCCCTGTAAGCGCCGTGAATATCTCCCATTACAAATTTTCTCATTCTGGTAAATAAATATAATTTACTTATCAATAATAAATTATGTCAATTCTGATTAGCGATTACATAGAGCGGTTTTCATTGACGCTTCCGGGATATATGAATAAAATGCCGTGGGAGATTACAGAGAATTTGACAAACATCATCGAACAATTACTTTCGGGTTCCGCTGATCCCTCACACGGGACTTCGCCCCGGTTCGGGATGACAGAGGGTGCGTTCGGGATGACAGAGGGGTATACTATAGAAAAAGGCGTTGCTATTCATGAATCTGCTGTGATTGAGCAGAACGTAGTGTTGAAGCCCCCGTTGCTGATAGGTCCAAATGTTACCATTGGCGCGAATGCTTATTTGCGTGGACCTGTTTTGCTGGATGCAAAAGTGCATATCGGTGCGGGTTGCGAGATCAAGCAGAGCGTGATTTTTATGGGGACGGCCGTGGCGCATTTCAACTATATCGGGAACAGCATTATTGGCGGAGACGTAAATTTTGAGGCGGGTTCTGTTGCGGCCAATCATTACAACGAGCGCGATGATAAAATTATTTCCGTGAAAGTTGGAGGAAAGATTACTAATACCGGCATAGTGAAGTTTGGTTCGTTGGTTGGCGACAGAAGCAGGATCGGTGCGAATGCGGTGTTATCGCCCGGAACAGTTTTAGGAAAAGGATCCGTGGTAGCGAGGTTGGAACTGGTACAGCAAACATAAAGCAACGAAGCAAGGCGTAATTGTGTCAATACTCCAAAAGAACACAAATGCTTCGCATAGCCATAGCTATTGTCATCAGCTTTACCGTATTTCTCGCGTGCAAAAAAGCAAAAAGCCTTGAGCCCGAGGCGCTTCCGCCGGCCCTTGCCAAAGTATACACCGATACAACGGACTGCGGCTACTGCCCTTTCAACATTTCGCATATTGTTTACCTCGGGAAAGACTATTATAAAGTTTCACCGGAGCATAACTCGAACTCCATCATCATATGCGACTATATCGCGGGCGCAATCATTTACGACACCGACGGTAACATGGTAGAAATTAACTCCGAGCTGTATACCGGTATTCTTAATTTGGGATCGGACCGCGGCATCATCTATTCCTGCAGAAAATGATGGAAAGAAAAGACAGTATCTTTGAATGAATGGAAAATAAAGGTCTTTTATTCATTCCCGACATCAGTGGTTTCACAAAGTTCGTTACACAGACCGAAATCGAACACAGCCGCCTGATTATACAGGAACTGCTCGAAGTGCTGGTTAATTCAAATGAAATAGGGCTGAAGATTTCAGAAATAGAAGGCGACGCGATACTCTTTTACCGTTTTGGCGAACCTCCACCTCTCCAGGAAGTGTACCGGCAGGTAGAAAAAATGTTCTGTGAATTTCACCGCAGGCTCATCGCCTACGATCACAGGCGTTATTGTCTTTGCCGCGCCTGCCACACCGCAAATGATCTTACATTAAAAATCATTTCACATTACGGAGAGTTTACCAACTATAGCGTGCAGAATTTTCATAAGCTGATAGGAAAAGATATTATTATCGCGCATCAGCTGCTGAAAAATGATATCAGCACGCACGAATACTGGCTCGTGACACATAACCTTCTCCCCGATCAATCGCCTTCCGGGATAAAAAACTGGATGGAATGGAAAAGCAGCGCGAAGGAAACTGAAAATGGAGAAGTGCGGTATCACTTCACGCAGCTTAGTCCACTGAGAGATGAAATAGCCACAGAGCCTCCTCCACGTGTTGATCTGTCAAAAAAGTCAAAAGTGTTTACAGTGTCGAGAGAATATGACACCGACTTTATCACCTTATTTCATGCGTCGGGCGATTTTACTCACAGGCACGAATGGCAGGAAGGCGTTAAAAAAGTGGAGATGCTCGACCACTACCTTCCACGGGTAGGCATGCGGTGCAAGGCAGAGCTGGCCACGGGGGAAGTATTGATTTACTCAAGCAGTTATTCCTATACGCCGGAGAAACTTGAGTTTACAGAAACAAACGATTCGGATAAAACAATAACGGCATACACTATCGACATACTCGGAGAAAAAAGGTCGAGGCTCACGCTCGACTACTATATTGATGACAATCCAATTACTTCAACCCTGTTCAATCTTTTCAGGAAGAAAAAGTTGAAAGAAAGCTTCGAAAGATCGCTCAGAAAGTTGGACACATTCGCGATGAATCTCGTAATTCCTGCATAAAATATTCAGGGAAAAGTAAAATATATATGCGCGTGAATTATCTTTAAGCATGCGGGTATTTATTTCAATCATCTTTTTGCTTGCGGCCATCGGCCATTTATCAGCACAAAACTTTTCTTACAAAAAATCTTCAGAAGGAATCGAGATCAGCGAAAACAAGAAACGCGTCTTGTTTTTCCAGGCCAAACCCAAAAGCGTTCAGGGCAAATACGAACGCGCCGGTTACATTCATCCGCTTTATGGATTAAATGGAAATGTACTTACCGAAGACATGCCGGCTGATCACCCCTATCACCGTGGCATTTTCTGGGCCTGGCACCAGGTCGTGGTAGATGGAAAAAATATTGCAGATGGATGGACATCGGACGGTATCGCGTTTGTGCCTGGAAAAATGCAGGTAACAAAGTCAGACAGGAATGTTATCATCACCTCGCAGCTTACCTGGAAAACGGTTGACAGCAGTAAACCTTCCGTAAATATTGTAAATGAAACTTCGCGGATCAACATATTAAGCGCGAAAGAAAATTACAGGATCATTGATTTCAATATTCTTTTAAAACCGCTCGTGGACAATCTCTCACTCGGTGGATCAGATGATCCGAAAGGTTATGGCGGGTTTTGCTGGCGAATCAAGCTGCCCGAACACTTGCAATTCATTTCAGGGGATCAGCAAGTTGAACCAAAGGAAACAGCAGTGATGGCGGGCCCATGGATGGATTTTAATACGAAGGAAGATGGCATTGCTGTTTTTGGATATTCTGATGGAAATGATACGGAACATCCGTGGATATTACGAAAGGCGGAGAGCATGCAGAATGTGCCCTACCCCGGACGAACACCTGTTGCCATACCAAAAGAAGGATGGGAACTGAAGTACAGGGTGGTCATTCACAACGACAAGCTTACTCCGAAAGAGCTTGATGCACTATACAATGAATATAAGTCGACGCAGGCTCAACTTAAAATAAGCGAAGACAAACATTACTTCGTCACAAATTCAGGCAAACCGTTTTTCTGGTTGGGTGATACCGCGTGGGAACTCTTTCACCGCCTGACACGCGAAGAAGCCGATATGTATCTCGAGGATCGTGCAGCAAAGGGATTTACGGTTATCCAGGCCGTTATTCTCGCAGAGCTTGATGGATTAAATACCCCCAATGCTTACGGAGAGAAGCCACTCATTGACAACGACCCCACGAAGCCAAATGAAAAATATTTCGAGCATGTTGACTACATCGTTAACAAGGCTGAGAAACTCGGCATGACCATCGGTATGCTGCCATCGTGGGGCGACAAATGGAACAAGAGCACATGGGGACTCGGCCCCGAAATATTTACGCCCGGCAACGCCAGGATATTTGGCGAATATCTTGGCAAAAGATACCGCGACAAACGCCTGGTGTGGATCATGGGCGGCGACAGGGATATTATGGATGATGAGGACCGAAACATTATTAATTCGATGGTAGAAGGACTAAAAGCGGGTGATGGCGGAAATCATCTCTTTACTTTTCATCCGCAGGGCGGTAAAAGCTCGTCCGATTTTTTCAAGGATGCGGAATGGTTGAATTTTCACATGTCGCAGACGGGCCATTCGGTGGATTCAAAAAATTACCAGTTTAATATCAGGCACCGCACGATGACGCCATTACATCCGCACCTGGATGGGGAGCCGCGCTATGAAGATCATCCGAATAACTTCAATCCCGCGAAAGAAGGATGGATGGATGATTTTGACGCAAGGCAAACGGCTTATTGGAGTATGTTGTCAGGAGCATGTGGCCACACCTATGGAAACCATAACATCTGGCAGATGTATACTGAAGAACGAAAACCGGTATCGTGGGCGCGTACCAACTGGAAAGTGGCCCTGGATCAACCGGGGTCCATGCAGGTAGGTTTTATGAGAAAAATGCTTGAAAAAAGAAAATGGCAGAGGCTGGTGCCGGCGCAGGAAATTATTCCCGGTGAAAACCCCGAGGACAAAGGATATGTTGTCGCTTCCCTATCACAGGATGGCGACTTTCTTCTCGTGTACACTCCTTATGGCCGAAAATTTCGGATAAAGACCGAAGGGTTGAAAGCGGAAAGTCTAAAAGGCTGGTGGTTTAATCCTCGTGATGGAAGGTCTATTTCGCTTGGAACTTTTTCTAATACCCGGGAAATGGAGTTTACGCCGCACTCTGAGGGTCGTGGCAGTGACTGGGTGCTGGTACTGGATGATGCCGGCAAAAATTATGATGATCCGGCTATTAAGTAACTCAAAAAAGGCATGTGTGAGCAATGGCAAAACAAGATTATTCGAATCATAGAAGATTTTATTTTCTTCATCATTTTATATTTTATCCGGCCACATTTGCATTGGTAATCGCGAGTATATATTTCGCGGATAAACACCCCGAACAAAAAACCGAATGGTATTTCATCGCTATCGCTATTGCTGTCGCGGCCTGGCTTTCTTTCATGGTGCGACAACATTACGCGCTTACACTGCAAAATCGAATTGTGCGGCTTGAAATGAGATTGCGGTATTACCAGCTGTGCGGAAAACGTTTTGATGAAATTGAGCGGAAGCTAACATTCGAACAAATAGCTGCACTCCGTTTTGCTTCGGATGCGGAATTACCCGCGCTCGTTGAAAGAACGCTAAATGAAAATCTTCAACCGGATGCCATCAAAAAACAGGTTACAAACTGGCAGCCGGATTATATGCGCGTTTAATTCGTATTTTCATCTTTCAAGTATCTCACAAATGAAGCTAACGATTGAGAAGGATTATGATGGCATGTCGCTCCGCGCGGCGCGGCAGGTAATAGACCTGGTAAAATCCAACCCGGATGCGCTGATCTGCATAGCGGCCGGCGACACACCGAAACTCACCTGCGAACTGATTGCGAATCTTGCTAAGAAAGAAAACGTTGCATTCAACAAATGTTACTTTGTATCCCTTGATGAATGGGTGGGAATTCCACCCGAAAATGAAGGCAGTTGCCAGTATTTTCTACGCACGTGGCTTTTCAAACCATTGAAAATTTCAGATGACCAGGTACATCTTTTCAACGCCATGTCGAAAGACCTGGAGAAGGAATGTGCAGGCATGGATAAAATTATCCGTGAAAAAGGAGGCATCGACCTGATTATTGTAGGTGTAGGAAGAAACGGTCACATCGGTTTTAACGAACCCGGGATAAGATTCGAAGAATACTCGCACGTTGTTGACCTCGACGAAACCACCCAGAGTGTTGGACAGAAATATTTCAGGGAAGAAACAAAACTTACTCAAGGTATAACACTTGGTTTGCAGCATCTGATGGAGGCGAAGAAAGCGATATTGATCGCGAACGGAATAAAAAAGGCGGATGTGATGAAGGAAACTATCGAAGGTGAAATTCATACCGGGATGCCTGCGAGCATCATGAGAAAACATACGAACGCGGAAATAATTATAGATGAAGAAGCAGCATCGAAATTAACTTCTGCCCATGAAATTCAGTGAAGCCGCTCGTCTTCGGATTCTTTACTTTCTTGCATTTTCCTGCACCGCCGCATGGCAACCGATTTTTTCAGATTACCTGGTTTCGCATAACATAACCGGTTTCAAACTTGGATTGATACTGGCCATCACGCCATTCCTGATGTTTGCAGTGCAACCGTTTTACGGTATGCTTGCCGATAAATTTGGTTACAAAAAATGCCTGCTGCTTTCGTCTATCCTCGCTTCCGTAAGTTTTCTTTTGTATTTGGCCGAAGGAGGTTTCGCTTATCTCGCTGTGGTTACGGTTTGCATGTCGGTGTTTTACAATTCCACGCAACCGCTCCTGGACTCGTTGTCGCTTAATTTTATTAAACGCAATCCCAATTTTTCTTATGGCTCTTTACGAATTGCAGGAGCCGCCGGTTGGGCATGCACAGGAATTATAGTGGGATATTACATCAGCATGCTGAGTACTGCGGTGATATTTGCCGCTTCAGCGATCAGCATGCTCCTCACTTTTGTGTTTGCGTTTTTTCTTCAGTACGATAAAGAAAGAGATGAAGAAACGGCGAAGCTGACCATCAGGAACGATTTGAAGGAGATCCTGCAAAACAGGAAGCTGATGATTTTATTGTTTGGCGTATTCCTTGTGTATGCGGCGTCGGCGCCTGTTTATTATTTCTATTCGATTTATTTGAAAGAGAATGGTGCCGATTCGGTTTTTGTTGGCTATGCGCTTTCATTCCAGGGGCTTTGTGAGCTACCTTTTTTTTATTTCTCCGCACGCATTATCGGAAAACTTGGAACACGAAACACGTTGATTATAGCTGTGTTCGCGGCGGTGTTACGCCTGTTATTGTACAACCAGGTGAAGGACCCATACTGGGTGCTTCCTGTTGAATTACTGCAGGGCGTCTGCTGGTCGCTTTTCTGGGCGGCTTCCGTTGAACAGGTAAATGTTTTGGTGAGAGATGAATTACGGGCAACCGGTCAATCGTTCCTTACAGGTGCAATGCTTGGGGCAGGCGCAATCGCCGGAAACTTCTGGGTGAGCTTTTTAAATGACAAACAATTACCTGTGTCGCAGGTATTTTTTATCAATGCCCTGATAATTGTTGGAATCGGAATTTTTATGATGCTGACGCTGCCTCGAGTACCCCGTCCCTCATCCGGTTCAGGTACCAGTCTACAAACTTAACAACATCAATTTCGATCGGTGCGTATGGTCCCGGCTGGTAGCGGCTCGACTCTATTCCCGCAAAATTATTCTCGCACAGTTTCCAGTCCTGCTCACCTGTTATCTTCCAGAACTCGGTAAGGTGTTCGAGCGTATAGTGTTCGCCTTCTATCGCGTTTTTATCAACGAGCCACGCGAGGTCTATCATCGTTTTGGATGGGCCCATAGGCGTTACCCTCATCGTCCACATATAGTCGCTTACCGCATCCATCCAGAAATTAGGAAGCACAACAAGACCCAGCACACCTGCATTGTAATCTTTGTGGTCACCCATCGGGATCGCTACGGCGGTACCATCGGTGCTGTAACTTAATACGCCCGGGCGTAACGGATACCTGATAGCGAAATGAAATGAATCGTTTTCGAATTCAACATTGTTCACTGCAAGACCACTTCTCTCCCATTCTACCTTTCTTTCCTGCAAAACCTCTGCTGCGGATTCTTTCATGTTCGCACCTATAACCGCACTGCAGTATTCCGGGTGGGCAGGACCGCAGTGGTAACATTCACGGAAGTTTTCGGCTACAAGTTTCCAGTTTGTTCTCAGCTCATAACTTTTTTTGAAAGCAACTTTTGCGTTCTCGAGTTTATATGGTGCGAGAAATGGAAAATAGTCGTCGGCCACTTTCCTGAAATCGGGCGGATTATCTGACAATGAAATAAAAATAAAGCCGCCTGTTACTTCAACTTTTACAGGATGCAGGCCATGCTCCGATTTATCGAAGTCATCGGGCATGAGCCGTGCGTTTACGAGCGAGCCATCTTTATCGTATACCCATTGATGATAGGGACAAACTAGTTTAGGCGCGCGCCCTTTTTCTTCCAGGCAAATTAAAGAACCCCTGTGCCTGCAGGTGTTATAATGTGCAAACACTTCCCCTTTATTCCCTCTTATTATGATTATCGAATCGTTGTGAACTTTGTAAGTGAAATAGTCGCCGGGTTTGGGAATATCGGCGATGGTTCCCGCAAAAAGCCAGTATTTTTTCCAGATGGCGTCCAGTTCGGCGTTGAATACGTCGTTGTCGAGATAAAATGGCTGTTCCAGGCTCCATCCCTGCTGGTAGTTATCAAGTAATTTCTTGAGTTTTATGCTCCGTTTCATCCGTAAAAAATGTTTTTCAATGGTCGGATGGAACTCCGCAGTTCATCCATCCGTAAGTTAGTGATAATTTATGCTCCGTTTCATATCAAAACAGTTTACATTTATGCATGAGCAAACCAAATTTACAACTAAAAATACTTGCCACGAATTGGGGATTCGAGGGCACGCTAAAGGAATATATTACAAAGGTTAAGAAGGAAAATTATGATGGCATAGAGATCTGGTGGCCGATGGATGAAAAAGAGTTGAACGAACTCGTACCATTGCTGAAGGATAATAATCTCGAGGTTGGATTTCTTTGCGGAGCGCAGGATGTAAACTACAAAGAGCATTTTGAATTTTTCAGGAAGATGGTAACGGCGGCGGCTACGAACAAACTGGTGAAACCGCTGTACATTAATTGCCATTCGGGACGTGACTACTTCACTTTCGACCAGAATAAAACATTTATTGATTTTACTACGATGATGTCGAAGCAAACGGGCATCAAAATTCTTCATGAAACGCACCGGTCGAGGATAATGTATTCAGCGCCGGCAGGTAAGCAGTATTTTGATTCTATCCCGGAGTTACGTATCACTTTCGACGTGTCGCACTGGTGCAATGTGAGTGAAAGTTTGTTGAACAATCAACCGGACACGATGAAAATTGCTCTTGACCGGACCGATCATATTCATGCGCGGATAGGGCACCCGGAGGGTCCGCAAGTGAGTGATCCGCGGGCGCCTGAATGGAAAGAGGCGCTTGATACGCACCTGGCGTGGTGGGATAAGATTGTCGAGTTAAAAAGAGCGTCGGGCCAGGTGTTGACGGTGTTGACTGAGTTCGGGCCGGCCGATTATATGCCTACGGAGCCGTATACACGGAAGCCGCTTTCGGATCAATGGGCGGTGAATGTGTATATGAAGGATTTGCTTCGCGAAAGGTATAAGTAAGCTGTTTCTTTTTTTGAGGGAAAAACGGATCTATTTAAACGCTGCGCGTATTTCATCTAATGAAACCCGCAACACTTTTTCAGCTAACGCGTTCAACTGCTCCTTATCACCGGTAAAATGATACACATTGTGCGTATGTGAAACCTCCTCATTTGGTTTCAAAGCAGCGGCGGGCGACACACTCTCTAACTCATAGAAAGGCCCCATCTGCGAACCACCAGGAAGAGGACCGTCGTTATACGCATTCATCGCATCGCCACTAAAAACCGGCTTCGATACATTCCATTCCTGGTTGAGATACCGCTCATTATTGTCAACAGTGAAGAAAGTAAGCGTCAGCACATTATTCTGCGCATCATAGCTACCGGCATAAGGCACCGCATACGCAGGAACAATGCCGAGCTTTCCCCTGCTTTTTCCATCAGCTTTAAAAAACAGAACGTTGTCGGTAATCTTAATCCTGTCGGAACTAATCTCCCCAAAATAATTTGTTGTAGCGACTTTTTTATCGCCTTCGGCAGATTTATGAGGAACAACTATCGTCGTAGAATCCGAAGGATTAAACATGTCGAGAATCCATATGCATGGCATTCCCGTTTTTTCCGTCCACGCCGCATCGCCGGTATTTTTCACAACATTCTGAGTTGAATAACCAACAAACTTCAATGAATCGCCAATCGCCGCATAGAGCGCCTGTTCGATTTGATTTTTATCCTGCACCGTCACCGTACGGGTGATGGCCATTTTCAATGTCGTACCAACAAAATTGGTGAGGCTCATTTCCTTTTTCAGGGTCACCGACTTGTCGTCTTTTTTATCAACCTGCCACGCTTCCGTATCGATGGGCGCAGGCGTTTTCCAGTTGGCAAACACCATTGAGTCGCCTTTTTTAAAATAGAGCGAGTATTTTCCACCTTCCGGCCCGAGCCATAACCTGTTCTCACCTCCATATGCATTCATATGCGGATCGGTTTCGGGCCTGAAAGCCTTGTAGTTAATCCACCCGAAACTTTTGCCGCCCTCACCATCAGCAGACGAGGTAAATACTTTCGCCTGGTATGCCGCCGACACCAGCACCGACGCGTTATTACTTTTTAACTCGATCAGGTTAGTGTCGTGCTTCGCTAAAAAATTTTTGTCGTAAGCAAAAGTTCCCTGTTGAGGATTGGTATTTTCTTCCGCCTGCTTTGTGTTATTCTCGGAACACGAAACAATGATGACGGTGAACAGGGATAAAAAAATAGTTTGCAGTGATTTTTTCCTCATTTGTCTGCCGTTTTTGATTGACGCAATGTACATAGGGTTTGCGTATCTTTAGTAACACCTTTCATCCTTAAATTTCTGAACAATGAAAAAGCTTATTCTTCTCGCGGTAGCGCTAACTACAATTTATGCCGCGGATGCCCAGGTGCTGAAAAGACTCGGTCAGCGCGCGAAAAATAAAATCGAACAAAAGGCAGGTGACAAGGTAGATAAGCAGATTGATGACGCGGTAGACGGTAAAAAGAAAGACAAGAGTGAAAACAGTTCCCAGGAAGAAACCACCAATAATTCGGGCAACAATTCAGGCACATCATCCCAAACCAGCACCAACAGCTCTTCTTCAAACGACAACCAGGGTCCAGACGGCGCAAACGCTGAAGTTGCACCCGAGCCGATGAAGGCCTATTCAAAGTATGACTTCATGCCCGGCGAGAAAGTTTTCGCATACGAAAACTTCGCTGCTACCGAAATCGGCGATTTTCCGCAACGGTGGAACACAAACGGCACAGCCGAAGTGGTAACACTTAACAATAAGGAAGGCAAGTGGATGAAAATAAATAAAGAGGCTGTTTTCTATCCCGAATTTATTACCGACCTCCCTGAAAATTTTACGCTTGAATTCGACCTCGGTGTGAACCAGGGCTTCAATTCGAACCAGTTTTATTTAAACATTACGAAACTGAAGGCCCCTGAAAACTATAGCGATTACGGTCACTACGTTCGCTGGCAGGGCGACCATACCGTTCACCTGGGTTTTAGACCCGCAATTGGCATCTACCAGGGCAATGTGGACGTTGTTGTGGGCAGCAATGGCAATCATGAAATACAAAACCGTATTGAATTCAAGAACTGGAACAATTCTGCGAATAACTTTGGGCACGTATCTGTCTGGCGGCAGAAAGAAAGGTTGCGTGTTTACCTGAACGGTCAAAAACTTCTCGACCTTCCTAAAGGTTTCAAGGTAACCAGCCAGTACAACGCAGTTACGTTCGCTTTATATCCTTTGCATAGCGACAACGATTTTTACCTGTTGGGTAACATCCGCCTCGCCGTAGGCGCTCCTGATACGCGCAACAAGCTGATTACCGAAGGTAAGTTTGTTACCACCGGAATTTTATTCGATGTAAACGAAGACGTGATCAAACCTGAATCGTATGGCACGCTGAAGGCTGTAGCGAGTGTGCTCAATGAAAACAAAGATGTGAAAGTGAAAATTATCGGTCATACCGATTCCGATGGCGATGATAAGTCAAACCTTGATCTGTCAAAACGACGCGCTGCAGCAGTGAAAAATGCTCTCGCCAGCGAATTTGGTGTAGATGAGTCAAGAATGGAAACTGATGGCAAGGGTGAATCGCAGCCTGCAGATAAGAATGATTCTGTAACGGGTAAAGCGAACAACAGGCGGGTTGAATTTATTAAGCTGTGAATCGTCAGGCGTGAGGCGTGAGAAAAAATCTATCACGCCTAACGCGTCACGCATCACGGTTTCTCCTGCGTAACCGGTTTCTTCTTCTGCGTTTTCGGCGCGAAAATGATCAGCATGCGCTTACCTTCCATTTTAGGTAATGCTTCGGGCTGGCCTACTTCCGCAAGCCGCTCTGCGAATTTCAACAGTAACAACTCTCCTCTTTCCTTGAACATGATCGCACGACCCTTAAACTGCACATAGGCTTTCACCTTGTTGCCCTCCTTAAGAAAGCTTTCAGCATGTTTTGATTTGAAATCAAAATCATGATCATCGGTACCAGGTGTGAAACGTATTTCCTTTACCTCGGCCGATTTACTCTTGGCCTTCATCTCCTTCTCTTTCCTCTTTTTCTCGTAAAGGAATTTGTTATAGTCGATTATTTTACAAACAGGCGGATCTGCCTGCGGTGATATTTCTACAAGATCGAGCCCCTGTTCCTGCGCAAATTTCAGCGCTTCCTGGATCGGGTAAACGCCAACTTTTATATTGTCACCAACCAACCTGACCTGTGGAACACGGATCATCTGGTTGGTTCTGTGTTCCTGCTGCTGCTCTCTTCTGAACCGCGGATTAAAACCTCTTGGTTCCCTTGGTGGAAATGCCATAATTTAATTTGTTTCCCTTCCCCGGGGAAACGCACTTATTTGTTTTATTAACTAATTGCCTCTTTGGGAGAGACTTTTTACCTGAATTTCTCTTCGTCAGCTGCGTTCAGAAATTTCTTCTTTAAGTCGTGCGACCAGGGCATCTGCATCTATAGAGCCTTCATCGCCCTTACCCTGCCTTCTCACCGACACTTTGTTGTCAGCCATTTCTTTCTCGCCGATCACCAGCATGTAGGGAACTTTAGCCACCTCGGTATCCCTTATCTTCTTTCCGATCTTTTCGCTGCGATCGTCCAGTTCAGCACGAATATCAGCTTTTTTCAGCTTTTCCAACACACTTTGTGCATAGCCCAAAAATTTGTCGCTGATAGGCAACACCTTGACCTGCAAGGGCGCCAGCCACAGCGGGAACCGGCCGGCGTAATGTTCCAGCAGGAATCCAATAAACCGCTCATGGGTACCCAAAGGAGCCCGGTGGATGATCAACGGTATCTCCGGATGGTTGTCCTTATTTGTAAACTCCAGCTTAAAACTCCTGCTTTGCGCAAAGTCCACCTGGTTGGTAGCAAGCGTAAACTCACGGCCGATAGCACTCCATATCTGCACATCAATTTTCGGTCCATAGAATGCTGCCTCATCCTGTACTTCTACAAACGGCGTTTTTGTTTTCACCAGGACATCCCTTACCAACTCTTCGGTTTCTTTCCATAGCTCGGGCTGGTTCACATATTTCTGCCCCAGCTTAGCCGGGTTGTGAACACTGAAACGCATCACGTACTTGTCGATCCCGAATATTTTGAAATATTTCAGGTACATCTCGTTCACCGCCCTGAACTCGTCGTAAAACTGTTCCTTGGTGCAATAGATGTGCGCATCGTTCATGTGAAGGCAGCGCACCCTCATCAGCCCGAAAAGTTCACCACTTTGCTCATAACGGTAGCACGTTCCATATTCAGCGAGCCTCAGCGGCAGCTCTTTATAGCTACGGGGTTCGGCCGCAAAAATTTTATGGTGATGCGGGCAGTTCATCGCCTTCAGGTAGTATTTGGTTCCTTCGAGCTCCATCGCCGGAAACATACTGTCCTCGTAGTATGGCAAATGCCCGGATGTAAGGTATAAACTGTCTTTGGCAATATGAGGGGTGATTACACGCTTGTAACCTGCTTTTTCCTCGGTTTGTTTGGCGAGTTTTTCCAGTTCCTCAATTACCACCGCGCCATTCGGTAGCCACAAAGGAAGGCCGGGCCCTACTTCGTCGTCGAATGTAAAGATGCCAAGCTCTTTGCCCAGTTTGCGGTGATCGCGCTTCTTCGCTTCCTCGAGCATGGCCAGGTATTCATCGAGCTCTTTCTGATTCGGAAAGCTTACACCGTACACACGCGTGAGCATCCTGTTTTTTTCATCGCCTTTCCAGTAAGCGCCCGCAACGTTGGTCAGCTTGATCGCCTTTATAAATCCTGTATCCGGAATATGGGGACCACGACACAGGTCCGTAAACTGGCCCTGGGTATAAAATGTAATCTCACCATCATTCAATCCCTGCAACAAATCGAGTTTGTATTCGTCATTCTTCTCTGTAAAATATTTTACGGCGTCTGCTTTCGAAATTTCCTTCCTTTCATATTTATTCTGCTGTTTGGCGAGTTCATTCATCTTCGCTTCGATCTTCTTGAGATCTTCATCATTCAACACCCTGCCGCCAAGATCCATATCATAGTAAAATCCTTTTTCAACAGGCGGACCCACCCAGAACTTTACACCCGGGTATAACGCCTCAACGGCCTCAGCCAACAGGTGAGCAGACGAATGCCAGAAGGTAGATTTACCGTCGTTATCATCCCACGTTAAAAGTTTGAGCGTCGCATCGTGATAAATGGGGCGTGTGGCATCCCACACCTGCCCGTTTACCTTTGCGGCCAGCACTTTCCTGGCGAGGCCCTCGCTTATTGACTTCGCTACCTGTAGTGAAGTTGTTCCGTTCTCATATTCCTTCACCGCGCCGTCGGGTAATGTGATCCTGATCATTGAGTTGTGTTCCAATTTTTTGAAGCCGCAAATTTAACGAATGATTTGCAGACAACACATTCTCATCTTTAACGCCTTCGGGCATTATTGGGTAATTTGCCGCGTAGGAAAAATCTATGCGTGCAGTTTTAGTTTTCTTATTGTGTTTGCCCGTTTTTTCCGCATCCGCACAGGATCTTACCGGGATATGGAGAGGCCATTTCAAATCAGGTGAAAGCAGTAAACTGATGGACTCGCTCGGTATCGACGACCGCTACAAATTTGAAACACAAATCAACCAGACAGACAAGTCGTTCGAAGGCGTTACCTACTCGTATAAGTCAACAGTATTTTACGGCAAAGCCTCCTGTTATGGCGCTGTAAACACCAAAACAAAAAAAGTATTCCTCGAAGAGAACAAGCTGATAGAAGTGCAAAGCCTGGGCGGCGCCTGCCTGATGACGCTCTTCCTGCAATATTCGAAAGTGGGTAATGAAGAATTTCTCGAAGGAAAGTTTGAAGCGTCGAGCGTGAAGGATTCTACCGCTTGCCCGGGTGGAACAGTTTTCCTGAGAAAAGTACCAACGACGGATTTTTATAAAGAACCCTTCCTGGTGGAAAGAGAGCAGAAAATGAAGAAAAATCCACCTCCCGTAGCGAAAACACCTCCGCCCGCGACAAAGCCAGCCACCACAGCTAAACCGCTCATCGCCGGAAAAAAGACTGCTCCGCCTCCAAAATCCAACATTGCAAGCGCGCCTAAAAAACAGGCCACTACACCTGCCAGGCCGGCGACTCCTAAGCCTAAAACTCCGAAACCGAGTGTTCCGAATATTCCTGCACCTAAACCAAAATCGAATATTGATCTTGCTACTGATAGCTTCAAAAAAATCGCTCCCGGAACAAACATCGGCACACCTGTTCCGCGCGTGTTCGAAACAAGAGTGAACGAACTGGTTAAAACGATTGTCACTTCCGCCAAAGATGTTTCGATAAAAATCTATGATAACGGAACGATTGATAACGACACTGTTTCGGTGTATGTAGATAACAAACTCGTTATTTCAAAACACCGGTTAACCGATAAAGCACTCACTTTAAAAATCAACCTCGACGAAAAAGCTACATTTCACGAACTGGTGATGGTAGCCGAGAACCTCGGTGAAATACCACCGAATACGTCGCTGATGATTGTGAACGCAGGGGATAAACAGTATGAGGTGAGGATTACTTCAACGGAGCAGAAGAATGCGGTGATTCATTTTAAACGTGAGCCGTGAGGCGTGAGGCGATTGCTAAAATTTAAAGTTCCAGGTTACTGCGGGTATCACCGGAAACAACGACACTTTTCTCGCCTCAATTTTCAACGTTCCATCGTAAGGACTGCCCTCCTGGTTAAAATAAATAAAATACGGGTTCAGCCTGCTGTAGCTGTTATACAAACTAAACACCCAGCTTTGATGAAACCTTCTTCCTGGTTTTGAACGCGGTGTATATGTAGCCGAAAGATCGAGACGATGATACGATGGCAACCTGTATTGATTCACCTTGCTGTACTCCTGCGTCAGCACACCATCAACAATGTAAAACCGCTCGGGAAGAGTGGTCGCATTGCCGGAACCAAAAACAAAAACAGAAGAAAATTTCCACCTGCCGCTCAATTCATACATCGCAACGACTGAAATATCATGACGCCTGTCGTATTTGGCAGGATATTTCTCTCCTTCATTCAGATCATCAAATTTTCTCCACGTCCACGATAACGTGTATCCTACCCACCCGCTGAATTTGCCACGTGTTTTATTTACGAAAAACTCCGCGCCATAGCTCCAGCCCCTTCCATACACAAAATCATCTTCCGGATCATTTAATGAAGGTGTGTAACCCTCGCCATACTCGATCTGGTTCTCCATGTTTTTATAGTACAGTTCAACGGAAGTTTCGTACGCGTTGCCTGCAAAGTTTTTGAACAATCCCATTGAATACTGCCAGCTAACCTGCGGCTCAACTCGGTAAGTACTCGGCACCCACAGGTCGGTAGGAAGTGTTGACCCTGCGTTACTCACAAGATGGATGTATTGCAGGTTGCGTGCAACTCCCGCCTTTACCGAAGTTTCTTCGTTTATACCATACCGTATGGTGAGTCTTGGTTCGGGGCCGCCGTATGTTTTGATAGCCCGGCCGCCCGAGTAGCGGGCGCTGTCTGTTTTATTTCCGTCTGCATCGCGCTCATACACGGTGTAAGGACCTATTTGAGAAAAAACGCTGTACCGAATGCCCGCACCTATATTGATTCTTGGCGACACTTCCCATTCATCCTGGACATATGCAGCCATTTCAAGTGCGTATTTCCTGCTCTCGTTATTGGGTTCGAAACGAGTGGTGCCCTGTTCGCCGGTAAGAATATTCGGAACGAAAGTGTGATACGTAAACAATCCACCGAATTTCATCCTGTGCGAAGGCGACGGATAATAATCGATATCTATCTTGGCGTTACGGTCGCGGATGCCCGAGGCAAGGCGCAATTTGAAATCGTCCTGCTCCGCGCCGAAAGCAAATTTGTAGTCGTTATAAACAAGCGTTGTGTTCGCAAAAAGCTTCCTGTTGAACACGTGGTTCCAGCGCAGTGTGGCTGTAGAATTTCCCCAGGGAATATCAGCAGCGAACGATCGAGCAGAATTCTTAAAACTAAAAATATCCCTGCCGAAATAGCCGCTCAAATAAAGCCTGTCTTTTTCCGAGAATTTATAATTCACTTTCATGTTAAGGTCGTAGAAATAATATCCCGACCCATAGTAGTCGCTGGTCTTTTTGATAAATGGTTTCGTAAGCACATCGAGATAGGTACGCCGTGCCGAAACAATGAACGACGCTTTTTCTTTCTTTATCGGGCCCTGCACGGAAATCCGGGAAGAGATTAACCCAATGCCTCCTTCGGCTTCGAACTTTTTCATGTTACCCTCTTTCATCGCCACATCAAGCACCGATGAAATTCTTCCACCATATTGTGCGGGCATGCTGCCTTTTATCAGCGAAATATTTTTTATGGCATCGGAATTGAAAATGGAAAAAAAACCAAAAAGGTGACCGCTGTTGTAAACGATTGCGTCGTCGAGCATAATGAGGTTTTGGTCGGGTCCTCCCCCTCTTACATACAAACCGGTGTTGCCTTCGCCAGCGTTACGCACCCCCGGGAGCAGCTGAAGCGTTTTGAGCAGATCTACTTCTCCCAATAATACGGGAACCGATTTTATACGCTGCACGCTCATGTCAATTTTTCCCATCTGCGGCGCTTTCACATTGTTATCGCGGCGCCGCGAAGAAACAATCACTTCCTGCAGCATCGAACGCTGGAGAAGATCGAAATTGACCACTGTATTTTTATTGAGAACGATAGCAGAGTCGAGCGGCAGATACCCGGTGAACGTGGCAGACACGGTATATGTTCCTTCATCGAGTGTGATGGAATAAAAGCCATAGGCGTTACTTGTAATGCCCTTCTGTTCGCCGTTAATAATAACGGACGCCCCGATAAGTGTTTCACCGGAAAGCGAATCCTTCACATACCCGCTAAGCGTGAATTTATTTTGTGAATGGGAGACAAAAAAACAAAAAAGCACTATTAAGGTAAGAACGCCCTTCATTGAACACTTTTAACATCACTTCCTGCCATAGTCGAGAGAGTCTCTCACTTCACTACAGGTTTTGTTACTGATATACGGATTGCCTTTATCAATCGAGTTGCTAAGCCAGTACGCGCCGGTGCTGTCGAATGCTTCAGAACAAAACTGGTAATACACCTTTTCCCCGTCGTATTTAACCGTACGTGTAAGGCCCCACAATGCATCGGTAATCATGTTGAATTCCCTCAGTTTGTCTTCAGTTTTTGGTTCTGCGGAAAGCGCTTTAGCGGAACCACTGATTGTGCCCGCGAAATATTTCGCTGTTTCGCGAATGGTTCCTGATGTATCGCCTGTTATCTCTTCCACTTTAAGACTATCTGAATTTGCTGAAAGCATTGTTGCAGCGGAATTCGCTTTAACGGTGTCAGCATTCATAAATGCTTCTTTCAGGGAATAGTACGACTGAAGCATCTTTGCAAAGGATTCGGTAAAGGATCCGGATACCGCGCTGCTGAGCGGAGCGGGTTTTTGCTCCGGAACTTTCTCCTGTTCGGGCTTGTTGCCGCAGAAACGGAATGCTAAAAAGATTCCGACAAGCAATACAGATAAGATGAGAAAGCGTTTGTTCATTATCGGGTTTTTCTCAAAGGTATGTGTTAAAAAGTATCCCGCCCGATTGTCATACTTTTGCGGGGCCTTTTAACAAAATGGTATAGCAACATGCTGATTGGCTTACAAAATGTGACGTTTGAATTTGGTGCAAGGGTAATCGTGAAGGACGCTACCTGGCACCTGAACCCCGGCGACCGTGTGGGCCTCATCGGGTATAATGGCACGGGTAAATCTACCCTGTTGAAAGTGCTTGTGGGGCAGTATTCACCTTCTTCGGGAAGTGTAGAAAAAAGTCGCGATACCACGATCGGATATCTTCACCAGGACCTTCTGAGCTTCGACACGAACAATAGCATCAGCGCAGTGGCGATGGAAGCTTTTGAAAAGGTGGTGGCACTGCAAAAAGAGCAGCATGAACTGGAAAAAATCCTGGAAACGAAAGAAGACGAACAACTTCTCACGCGGTACATGGACGTGCTCCACGAAATAGAATTACTGGAAGGATTCGACATAAAATACAGGGTTGATGAAGTGCTTCACGGGCTTGGCTTCACCGACGAACAGCTCGACAAACCGTACAGCCAGTTTTCCGGTGGATGGCGAATGAGGGTGCTGCTCGCTAAAATGATATTGCAAAGTCCCGATGTTTTACTGCTCGACGAACCTACCAACCACCTTGATCTTCCTTCAATCGAATGGCTCGAAAAATACCTCGTTAACTACAAGGGCAGCGTGGTGATCGTGAGCCACGATAAGTTTTTCCTCGACAGGATGGTCAATAAGATCGTGGAGCTCTACCAGCAGGAATTGCATATTTACGCGGGTAACTACACTTATTACGAACAGGAAAAAGCATTGCGCATCGAGGTGCAGAAACGCGCTTATGAAAATCAGCAGGACTATATCCGCCAGCAGGAAAGATTTATAGAACGATTCAAAGCAAAGGCATCGAAAGCGGCGCAAGCGCAGAGCGTGCAAAAACTGCTCGACAAAATTGAACGAATCGAAGATACCGATCTCGAACGGCCAAATATCCGCATCAACTTTAATATCGGTAAGGTTCCCGGTAGAATATTGTGTACACTGAAACATGTGTCGAAGTCGTTCGGCGACCTTACTATTTTAAAAAATGCGGGCGCCGAGATTGACCGGGGCGATAAGATCGCATTGATAGGCGCAAACGGAAAAGGAAAATCCACGTTACTCAGAATCATCGCGGGAACCGAACCGTTCGAAGGAGAAAGAGTGTGGGGACATAATGTTGTTGAGAGTTTCTACGCTCAGCATCAACTTGAATCGCTGCATCTCAACAATACTATACTCGATGAAATGAACGGATCGGGCGCCGGAAAAACGGAACTGGAATACCGTACGCTGCTTGGCTCCTTTCTTTTTCACGGCGACGATGTGGAGAAGAAGATCAGGATACTGAGTGGTGGTGAAAAAGCGAGAGTAGCGCTTGCTAAAACAATTGTGAGCAAGGCTAATTTTCTTTTACTGGATGAGCCCACGAATCACCTCGACATTCATTCGGTGGAACTGCTGGTAGAAGCGTTGAACAGGTACGAAGGCACTATCATTTTCGTAAGCCACGACCGTTATTTTATTTCGAAGGCGGCAAATAAAATTTGGGAAATAGCAGGCGGCGAAATAAAAGAGTTCAAAGGAACATACACCGAATATGTGGAGTGGAACGAACGCATGGCTGTGAAAAATGCTACTGCTAAGAAAGAAGAAAAACAAAAGGTCCCTCCCGCTCCTGCAGAAGCGAGACCTGCGCCGCAGCAAAAAGGACAACCTGTTAACAAAGAATTGAAGAAGGAGCTTCAGAAACAACAAAAGCTTTTTCAGCAATATGAAGAAAGAATAGCCGTGATAAAGGAAGAAAAGAAAAAGCTGGAGGCATCGCTCGCTTCGCCGGAAATTTATAGCGACAAGGCAACGTATGCAAAAACGGAGGGCGACTACAAAAAAACCGAGGCGGAGTTGGCAAAACTTAACAGGGAGTATGAACTGGTGTTTGAAAAAATTGTAGAGCTCGAAAACAGTGCGCAAAAAATGTAATATGCGTGCATCCAGAATCCTTATCCTGGCAGTTGCGTTACTCATTGCGCAGCTTTTAACGGCCCAGAAAGTGAGGCCGAAGATCGGCGTGGCACTAAGTGGCGGAGGAGCAAAGGGCCTGGCGCATATCGGCATTCTGAAAGCTATCGATTCAGCAGGCATTAAAGTCGATTACATTACCGGTACAAGCATGGGCAGTATTATTGGCGGACTGTATGCTGCCGGTTATTCGGCTGCCGAGCTTGAAAAAATTGCGCGAAAGGCCGATTGGGATGAAGTGCTCAGCAATCAATCGTCGTTGCGCGCGATTGTAATGGAAGAGAAAGAAGAATATTCAAAATATGCCGTCGAGCTTCCATGGGTGAACAATGGTTTCAAACTGCCAAGTGGAGTTGTAGAAGGCGAAGAACTGTGGTTGAAATTTTCCGAGTTGTTCTTTCCTGTTTACAATATCAAGGACTTCAGCAAATTCAGTATTCCATTTAAATGCATAACAACCGATATCGAAACCGGTGAAGCGGTGGTGATTGATACGGGAGAAATTATTACGGCCGTGCGGGCAAGCATGGCAATACCTTCTGTTTTCACAGCTATCGAGCATAATGGCAAGAGATTAATTGACGGTGGCGTGGCACGCAACTTTCCTGTTCGTGATGTAAGAGAAATGGGTGCTGATTTCGTAATCGGAAGCAGGGTGGCGACCGGACTTCTTCCAAAAGAAAAAGTAAACAATGCATTGCAGATACTGATGCAGATTGCTTTTTTCAAAGAAGCCGCGACGAGCAAAGATGATATTGCCCAATGCGACATATACGTTCCCATGCCGCTCGAGGACTATACAGCAGGCAGCTTTGGAAGAGCAAACGAGCTGCTTGAATATGGCCTGGAACAGGGAAGAAAATTGTATCCACGTTTCAAGGCGCTCGCCGATTCACTGAACAGTATTTACGGTGACCAATACATAGAAAAAAACAGGCTCCCTAAAGTTGACTCCATTTTTATATCAGAGATTGAAGTGAATGGCCTGAAAGAAACGACGAAGGATTTCTTTGAGCACATGATGGGCTTTGAAGTGGGAAGATATTATAACTCGCTGAAAATTGGCCGGATGGTGCGGAGAGTATTCGGCACACGGTATTATAACAGAATTGTATATGCGCTTGACCCGATGCCCAATGGCGCTGTTAAGATTGTATTTGATGTGGTGGAGAACCCGGCCACATTCGCGAAGCTGGGATTAAATTATAACAACTTTACCGGCATTAGCCTGATAGGAAATCTTACTTCCCGAAACCTCTTTCTTCCACATTCGCGAAGCATGGTCACAGTGAACGTCGGCGAAAATTTCCGAACGCGCGCGGAGCATCTGCAGTATCTCGGAAGGGGGAAACGCGTTGCGCTTATTTTAGGAACGCAGTACGATAAAATAGACATCAGCACGTATAATAATTTCAGGGTGGATGGTGTTTACCGTACTCAATTGTTTAAAGCCGACACACGTTTTGAGTTTTCCGCAAACAGGAAATTTACAGTTGGCGCAGGCACGCGGTTCGAGTGGGTGAACTACAAACCCGGCATCAGGACGGCGTTTGAAATAGAAGGAAAAAACGAGTACGTAACCACTTACGGTTATTTCGCGGTCAATACATTGAATAAAGCTGTTTATCCGGAGAGAGGTATAAAAATAGAGGGCGAGGCAGGGTGGATATACAATCAAAGTCCGAAGGTACTTTTCTTCAGCAACGGGATCCCGGTGACGGATCCTGATTCCACTGAAATTTCCTATAACGATTATCACCGGGCAACACTCAATGCGGAAGTGTATACTCCCCTTTCACGGAAGATGAATTTTTCGGTAATGTTCCAGGGCGGTATAAACTTCGGTTACAACAGGAGTATTCTTAACGATTTTATTGTCGGTGGACTTACAAAAACAATTCGTAACCAGGTGCTGTTTGGCGGCCTGGAAGAAAATTCAATCAACAGCTCGGGAGTTGCCGCGCTGCAGGTGGGCCTGCGCTATGAAATGTATAATAATTTCTACCTGATGGGAAAAGCGAACGGCTTGGTGAACGAGTTTATTGATTTCGAGGATCAGTTGCAAAAGCCCACTTTTCTTTCCGGCTATGCGGTAGGTTTCGCATACAACTTCGCTTTAGGGCCCCTTGAAATAAGCGCCATGTATTCAGATCAAACGAAAAAGATAAGGTCGTATATCAACTTAGGGATTCCGTTCTGAGGTACGATCGTCATAAAAAGAATTTATCCAGGTCAGTCCCATTATTGGGCCATGTCACTCTTTCCACCGGCCTGATTTCTTAAGATATCTTACTGTTGCATAGAGCACCACCAGCGCACCCAGGATCACCGCAAGAAGTGTATTTCTTTTTCGTTCATCGTAATCGGTAAGCTGTGGATATTTGAGGAGGAGAATAAGTGTTATACCCACAAGCCAGATAAATTGAGTGGTATGTTCCTTTAAAATCCATCTTTTCCATTTGAAGTGCATGGAACGAAAGGTTGTTCCTATACCCTTAAGTGACGGAATCCACCGGTTTACCCGCGAACAATAGTCGTTGAAAGCCTGGCCGAATTTGTTCCGCAGAAAATTCTCTTCGGCGAGAACGATTGCCTGGTAAATGAGCAGGAATACAGGCATTACTACAGCCACATAAATTAAAGAATTAGACAACACCCCTACCCCTAACAACATCAGCACGTTGCCAACATATAAAGGATTCCGGCAATGGCTGAAAATGCCTGTGGTTACGAGCTGTTCGGCATACACTTTACCTTCTTTGCCGCCCCGGATGATATAAGCGAGCCCAATGGTGGCGCCGCGTATCAATTGACCGGATACCGTGATCAGCAAACCAAGGATGATAGGGTACTTATAGAACCCCGGTCCAAATACATTGCCCGTGAATAGTGGCGGAGAGGGAAGAAAGAGCAGCAGGTACAGGATGATGAAAAGCCAGTTTCTATACCTGAAAAAGAAATTGCCAATGGCGATCATGAAGGTTTTTTTGCAATGAGACCCGCGAAGTTGTACCACTTGAAAAAAACCTCGCAATGCTCAAATCCGGCATCACGAAGAAGGGTGATATTTTCACTGAGTTTGTAGGGGATCAACACATTTTCAAGCGCCTCCCGTTTTTGAGCGATTTCCATTTCGCTGTAGTGGTGGCGGCGCTTCATATCGTAGTAGTATTTGATAAAGTCGCGGTTGAAACGGCTGTCTTCTGCAAGAATTTTTTCGATGATAATTAATGAGCCGTCCTTGTTAAGTCCCTCGAATATTTGCCTGATCAGGCGCTCGCGGTTAATGGGTCTTACAAACTGGAGTGTGAGGCAGAGCACCACCACCGAAGCGTTTTCTATTTGTACGTCTTTATTGAGATCGGCAACAACAAGGTCAAAAGATCTTTTTACATCGAACTGCAGTAGTTTGTTCCTGCATTTTTCGAGCATGTCTTTCGAATCGTCGACACCGATGAATGGAATGGAGTCATCCACTTTTTCATTCATGTGGATCATCGTGTTGCCCGTGGAGCAGCCGAGATCGTATATTTTTGAGTGCGGTGTCGCATGGTCGGCCGCGAGTTCAGCGACCATTCTTTGCATTTCTTCATAAAACGGTACCGATCTGTTCACCATATCATCGAACACACCTGCTACCTTGCTGCTGAACTTAAAATCTGATGGCTTAGTATACTGCTCACGGTACACTTCATCCCTTTCCATTTACTGCTGTTTGTTAAAATGAAAGATAAGATTATAAACGTAAAAGACTGAGATAAGATACAAATATGAGGAAATTTAAAACTGCAATGCGACTACGCAAAAAATCCGGTAAACTCCCCCGGCCCAATTTTTGGCTAAACCCATATTGCCGCCCTGAACGGCTTGCACTTAACCTTTACACCGGGAGGAGTTACCGGAAAAGACCTGTTCACTACGACCCCAATTCCCTGATTACGCCAGGTCTGACTGCATTAAATATTTTGAAATCCTAATCCACAAGTAGTCTGTCATCGCCCATTTAAAATGGGGTATTTCGGGAGCCTATAGCTCGAAGTATTACAAGGTGACTAAAATCATGCCAGCGAAAATTTACAAGTGTAACTGCTATTGATTCAGGCATAAGTGCATTTTTTTCTACAAAAAGTCAAAAAAGGGAAACTCTACCAACTCTCACTTAATTTTGCCGTATATATAGCATATGAAGGTCATTCCGTGTTTTATCCTGGTGGTGATAATATTTAGTGCATGTAAGAAAGAAAATACAGGATACGACACACGTTTCAGGGGAACAGTAACGCTGGAATTCGATAATGTTGCCGGTGGGGAAGACATCCGTCTTAACACGGGAAATTATGTGAACGCCGCAGGTGAAACGTATTCGGTAAGGTCACTGAGATATTTTGTCAGCAACATAGTACTGGTAAACACAAACGGAACAGAATATGTTGTGCCGCAGGACAGCAGCTATTTTTTGGTAGATGAAAGCATTCGCACGTCGCAGCCTTCACTCCAGGTACCCGAGGGCGAATACAGCGTACTGAAATTTATCTTGGGCATAGACAGTCTTCGCAGTACCATGGATCTATCAAAACGTACAGGAGTTCTCGCGCCAACTGTTTCAACGTACCTCGATGAAAACAGCGGTTATGTGTTCTTCAGCCTGGAGGGCAACTCACCGCAGGCGCCCGAAAACCGGTACCAGTTCCATATTGCAGGATATGGCGGAAAAACGTCGCCTACAATTAATAATATTAAGAACATCAGTATCGATCTGACGCAGGGTGGCATTGTTAAAGTTCGCGAAGGGCATGAATCCGTTATTCATATTTTTGCAGATATATCGAGGGTTTTTACCGGCACCGCCGATATCAGTCTTGCTCAGAATAACATCATACAATTTGAACCTTTCAGCGTTAATATCGCCAATAACTATGCGCTTATGTTCAGGCACGATCATACCCACAATGAATAGACACGTGAAGAAACTATTGCTCACATTCTGCATCGCGCTGTGTACCGTCGGCACATTCGCATGCGACATCTGCGGCTGCGGTGTAGGAAGCTATTATACAGGCATTCTACCTGAATTCAACAAAAAAATATTTGGTCTCCGCTACAGGTATAATTCGCTGCTCACCCACATTGCCCCGGGCGGCGGTACCAGCTATCTTACAACAAAAGAAAGATTCAATACGGTTGACATATGGGGTGGCTGGACGGTGACCAGTAAAATAAGGTTGATGGGATATATTCCTTTCAACATCAATCAGCAGATTAACCAGGGCGTTACCACGAAAAGTACAGGTGTGGGCGATATCGGCCTGCAGGGATTTTACCAGGTGTTCGACCATCGCGGCGCGCAGGGAAAAAGTTTTATCAGTCATTCGTTGTGGGCTGGCGCGGGCGTGAAGCTGCCGACAGGAAAATATGAAACTGCGCGAAAGGACGAAACAGGACAATCGGCAAATACATTTCAATTAGGCACCGGGTCGCTCGACTTCACGCTGAACATGGCGTACGATCTGCGCATCCAGGATTTCGGCGTGAACACCACGGCCAGCTACAAGATAAACACCACTAACCGCGATGATTACCAGTATGGAAACAAATTGAGCTCCACCCTCCAGGCGTATTATAAGGTGAGGGTAAAAAACAAATTCACCATCGCTCCTAACGCCGGTTTAGCCTATGAAACCGCGGCGAAAGACGAGGATCATAAATTAATCACCGATGTAACAGGCGGTAATATCCTTTTATTCGGGGCGGGCGCCGAATTGACCACCGGCAAAATCGCGATCGGCGCTAATTATCAGTCCCCTCTCTCCCAGCATCTTGCAAAGGGATCTATCAGGGCGAACGACAGGTTGATGGTACACATCTCCTTCATGCTGTGACCTTCCAAAACCTTATCTTCGCTCAACTTTTTTCATGAATGACGGTTCTTATTAAACAAGCACGGATCGTTGATCCAAATTCTCCATATAACGACACGGTACAGGATATTCTCGTAGAATCGGGCATCATTAAAAATATAGGTAGCGATCTGAAGGTTGAAAGCGCTCACGAAAGCTTTTCAGGCGATGACCTTCATGTATCGCCGGGTTGGGTCGACATATTCGCTAACTTTTCCGATCCCGGTTTTGAGTTCCGCGAAACGCTCGAGAGCGGTTCGCAGGCTGCGGCTGCTGGCGGGTTCACAGACGTATTCGTCATTCCAAATGTGAAACCTGTTACCGACAATAAATCGCAGATTGAATATCTCAACCGCAAATCGGGCTCACTTGCCGCAAACGTACATCCTATCGGTGCGGTGTCAAAGAACGCGGAGGGAAAGGATCTTGCAGAAATGTACGATATGCGCAACAGCGGCGCCATCGCGTTCAGCGACGGGTTGAACCCGGTTCAATCTGCAGGGTTATTACTCAAGGCGCTTCAGTATGTAAAAGCTTTCGATGGCGTGATTATCCAAATCCCCGACGATAAAAGTGTAGGCGCCAACGGGCTCGTGCATGAAGGAATCATTTCAACCCGGCTCGGCCTGGCGGGAAAACCCATAATGGCGGAAGAACTGCTCGTTGCCCGCGACATCAAGCTGGCGCGATATGCCGAATCGAAGCTGCACTTTACGGCTGTCACCTCTCCCCGTTCGCTTGAATATATTAAACGGGCAAAAGACGCCGGCCTGCCCGTTACCTGCTCCGTAACTCCGTACCACCTGTTTTTCAGCGACGAGGACCTGAAGAGCTACGATACTAACCTTAAAGTATACCCGCCACTGCGATCACCCGCGGAGCAGAAAGTGTTGAAAGACGCCGTAACAGATGGAACGGTCGACTGCATAGCCACACATCACATGCCTCTCGACTTCGACAGTAAAGTGCTGGAATTCGAATACGCGAAAAATGGAATGACGGGGCTTGAAACGTGTTATAGTGTGCTCAAAACAGTGTTGCCCGGATTAAGCGAAAAAAGATGGGTGGAGTTGTTAAGCATCAACCCACGAAAAATATTCGGCCTCGGCCAACCCGTGATCGATAAGAGCAAGGAAGCATGTTTAACCGTATTTTCACCGGCAGGAAAAACAGCTATCGCTTCTTCGGATTTTTATTCCAGGTCGGGCAACAGCCCTTTCACCGGGAAATCATTGCAGGGAGCGGTAGTTGGCACGATAAGACGAGGAACGACTTTTTTCAGAACAAAAAGAAAAATAAATGGAAAATCCTGAAAAGAAACCTAACGTCGGTCTCAACTACGGCCTGGTAGCCGGATTAATCATAACATTAATCACGCTATTTCAATATCTCGGCGGGATAGATACATATCTCAGTCCCGTTGGCTTTGTCAGTTACCTGATTATTGTCACCTGGGCCGTGCTCGCCGCGCTAAAGGTGAGGAAGGCAAACGAGGGCTTTCTTGAATTTTCGCAGGCCCTGAAAGTAACATTCACAGTGTTTGTAATTGCCTTTCTTGTGCAAACAATCTTCACGTATATCCTTTTAAACTTTATAGATGTTTCATTCAAAGAGGCGGTGGCACAGGAAGTGATGAATAAGACGGAGCAGATGTTGAAGAAAATGGGAATGTCGGACAGCCAGATCGACGAACACTTTGAAGCGGAGCGTAAAAAGGACCAGTTTTCATTGGGAAGAATGGCACTCGGTTACGCCATAACATGTATAGTATCGTTTATTTTCTGCCTGCTGATATCCCTCATTGTGAAACGAAGCAAGCCTGCTTTTAACAACTTTTAATTTCAGTTGCAGATGGATGTATCCGTTGTGGTGCCACTATATAACGAAGAGGAGTCGCTGCCCGAACTATGCGCATGGATCAACAAGGTGGCGGCTGCCAACAACTATACTTATGAAATCGTGTTGGTTGACGATGGCAGCACCGATGGATCGTGGAAGGTAATCGAACAGCTTTCTGAAAATAATGCCCACATCAAGGGAATAAAATTTCAACGGAACTACGGAAAATCGGCCGCATTGAACGAGGGATTCAGGGTAGTAACCGGCGAAGTGGTAATTACCATGGATGCCGATTTACAGGATAGTCCTGATGAAATTCCTCCGCTGCGCGAAATGGTACTGGCCGGCAACTACGATTTAGTAAGTGGATGGAAGAAAAAACGCCACGACCCTATTGGCAAAACCATACCGTCGAAATTTTTCAATTGGGTTACGAAAAAAACTACCGGTATCAGGCTGCATGATTTTAACTGCGGTTTAAAAGCATACCGGCTGAATGTGGTTAAGAACATAGAAGTATATGGAGAGATGCACCGCTACATCCCGGTAATTGCGAAATGGTCGGGATTTAAAAAAATCGGTGAGAAAGTAGTGGAGCATCGCGCGAGGAAATATGGAACGTCGAAGTTTGGGATTGAAAGATTCATTAAAGGTTTTCTCGATCTCGCCTCGATACTTTTTGTGGGTAAGTTTGGTAAAAGACCGATGCACTTTTTCGGATCGTGGGGAACATTGTCGTTTATTTTTGGTTTTACCGTTTTTGTATATCTCACGATTTCAAAATTCTTTTTCGATAAATCGGGGCTCACACAACGCCCGTTATTCTTCTTCGCGATCCTGGCGATGATCATTGGTACGCAATTATTTTTAACCGGGTTTATTGCTGAGCTGATTACGCGGAACTCTCCTAACAGGAACCAGTATCTTGTAGAAAAGAAAATGCGCTGTTGAAAAAGGTGGTGATCATAGGACCTGCCTGGCCTCTGCGGGGAGGACTCGCCACATTCGATCAGCGGCTCGCGAAACAATTCATTGACGAAGGGATCGAATGCAGCATCTATTCATTCTCTCTTCAATATCCTTCATTTCTTTTCCCCGGCGCCACGCAGTATTCTTCGGATCCTGAACCTGCAGATTTAAAAATTCATTCTGCCATCAATTCCATCAATCCCTTCAACTGGGTAAGCGTTGGTAACCGGCTGAAGAAGCTAAAGCCTGATATTATCGTGGTGCGATACTGGCTCCCTTTGATGGGGCCGGCACTCGGTACCATTCTTCGCAGGGTACGGAGAAACAGGTATACCCGGATAGTGGCGATTACAGACAATGTGATTCCGCATGAAAAAAGACCGGGCGACAAAGCGTTCACAAAATATTTTCTGCGGTCGTGCGACGCTGTTATTACGATGAGCGAAAAAGTACTTGCCGACCTGCGTTCTGTCGAAAAGGATAAACCAGCGTTACAGGTACTTCATCCATTATACGATAATTTCGGGAGTGCTGTTTCGAAGTCTGAGGCACGAAACAAACTGGGCCTCCGGCACGATGATAAAATTATTATCTTCTTTGGTTTCATCCGTAAATACAAAGGTCTCGACGTGCTGCTTGAAGCGATGCACATTGTAAAACAAAAATCGCCATCGCTTAAACTGGTGATTGCCGGTGAATTTTATGAGGATGAGAAGCCTTATATGGAGTTAATTGAAAAATATGGATTGAAGGAAAACGTTGTGCTTAAAACGGAATTTGTGGCAGATAGCGATGTAAAATATTTTTTGTGTGCTGCCGATGCAGTGGTGCAACCGTACAGGAACGCCACGCAAAGCGGCGTAACACCATTGGCATATCATTTTGAAAAACCAATGATCGTAACGAACGTGGGCGGTCTTCCCGACCTGGTGCCGCACAATAAAGTGGGCCTCGTTGCAGAGCCGGATGCAGCGTCGATTGCAGCGGCCATACTGCGTTTCTACGAATTAGGCGAAGATTATTTTATTCCGCATCTTCGCACGGAAAAGGAAAAATATTCCTGGAAGAAAATGACGGAAGCGATTTTAAAACTGGCAGAAGATGTACAGAAGTAAGGCCCCTTTGCGGATTGGATTGGCAGGCGGCGGAACAGATGTGAGTCCTTATTGTGATTTATATGGCGGTGCGATTCTCAACGCAACGGTATCGCTGTATGCTTATGCGAACATCGAACCGATTGAAGAGAAGGCGATAGTGTTGTCGGCGGTTGACAGGAATGAAGAAGAGAAATTTGACCTGGCGGAAAACCTGCCGATAAATGGCAAACTCGACCTGCTCAAAGGTGTATACAACAGGATACAGAAACAATTTGGAATGCCTTTAAAAGGTTTTCGTTTAACCACCTCTGTTGATGCCCCTGCAGGGTCGGGATTAGGAACATCTTCAACGCTTGTGGTAGCGTTGATCGGCGCCTTCACTGAAAAGCTGCGACTTCCTCTAGGAGAATATGATATCGCGCAATTGGCTTACGACATTGAAAGAAACGAACTGGCAATGGCTGGCGGGCGCCAGGATCAATACGCAGCTACTTTTGGAGGCGTAAACTTCATGGAATTTTTTGCGGACGATAAAGTGATTGTTAACCCGCTGCGTATTAAACAGCAATACCTCTTTGAACTTGAAAACAACCTTGTGCTTTATTATACAAGCACAAGCAGGGAGTCGGCGAAAATTATCGAGAAGCAAAGAGCAAATGTGAAAGATAAAAAGGAGAAATCCATCGAGGCGATGCACCAGCTGAAGCAACAGGCCCAGATGATGAAAGAAGCCTTGCTTAAGGGAAGAATCCATGAAATTGGAGAGATTCTTGATTTTGGATTCCGTCAAAAACGTGATATGGCCGAAGGAATTTCTAATCCATTGATGGAAGAAATTTATGAAGCAGCTAAAAAAGCAGGCGCTACAGGTGGAAAGATTTCCGGCGCCGGTGGCGGTGGATTTATGGTGTTCTACTGCCCGGGTAATTCAAAATATTCTGTGATACAATCGATCACACAATTCGGTGGCAAGTGTAAGAATTACCAATTTGTGGATCATGGATTAACGACGTGGACGGTTTAAATTGATAACTATGCAAGACAAAATAAAAGATATAATCAACAGCTCTATTTCCGTAAAACAATCCGTTCTCAACGATAAAAAATTACTGGAAACAGTTGAGCAGGTTGCGAAAGAGATGGTGAAATGCCTTAAAAACGGGAACCGGATTTATTTCTGTGGAAATGGTGGCAGCGCCGCGGACGCCCAGCATCTCGCCGCTGAATTCTCCGGGCGGTTTTACACCGACCGGCGTGCGTTGCCTGCTGAAGCGCTCCATTGCAACACATCTTATCTCACCGCTGTGGCCAACGATTACAGTTACGACGTGGTGTATGCGCGGTTAGTCGACGGCATCGCAAACGCGGGCGATTTTGTTGTCGGGCTTTCTACTTCCGGCAATTCAGCGAACATCGTGAAGGCGTTTGAAGTGGCGCGGAATAAAAAAATAATTACTGTTGGCTTTACGGGGAAAGAAGGCGGCAAGATGAAACCTCTCTCGGACTATCTCATCAATATACCATCCACCGATACTCCACGAATACAGGAATCGCATATCACCCTCGGACATATTATCTGCCAGCTTGTGGAAGAGCTCTACTTTCAATCATGATAACCGAAGCAATCATTCTTGCCGGGGGACTCGGCACACGATTGCGGGACACAGTGCCCGGCCTTCCTAAATCGATGGCGCCGGTGGCCGGACAACCTTTTTTAAAGTACGTGATTGCTTATTACAGGAAGCAGGGCATTGAAAAGTTTATATTTTCCCTCGGTTACAAGCATAAAGTGATTGAAGATTTTCTTTTGAAAGAATGCAGCGATCTTGACTACAGCAGCGTAATTGAAGAAGAACCGCTGGGTACCGGTGGGGCTATTTATAAAGCTGTCAACGAAGTAACCTCATCAAATGTGCTAGTATTGAATGGTGACACGTTTTTTCAAATTGACCTGGAAAGACTTTCGGCCTTTCATGTTTCAAATAAATCCGACTGCACCCTTTGCCTGAAAGAAATGAACAACACCGACCGCTATGGAATTGTTGAAATATCGGCGGACGCCAGGATTCAGTCGTTTAAGGAAAAGCGTTTTTACGAAACCGCTCTGATTAACGGCGGCGTATATGCGCTGAATGCTGACAACTTTTTGAAAGAGAAGTTTCCACAAAAATTTTCATTTGAAAACGACTATTTTGAGAAACTTTACCGTGAAAGAAGAATGTTTGGAATTGTGCAGGACGGCTATTTTATTGACATTGGAATCCCCGAAGATTACAAAAAGGCGCAACAGGATTTTAAATCGTTTGCATAATGCTCGATCTGTCGAAAATAAATAAAGAATGGTCGCTGTTTCTCGATCGTGATGGTGTAATTAACCGCGACAGGTCGCCCTACACGTTACGCATAAGCGAATTTGAGTTTTATGAAGGCGTGCTTGAATCCATCAAAAAATTCAACTCGATCTTCGGTCATATTTTCGTAGTTACTAACCAGCGTGGTGTTGGAAAAAAACTGATGTCCGAAAACGACCTGCTCGCAATTCATGAACTGATGGTCACCAGTGTGAAAGACGCCGGTGGAAGAATAGATAAGATCTACTACTGTACGTCAATCGACGACACTCATCCCGACAGGAAGCCAAACCCGGGAATGGCCCTTCGTGCAATGAAGGAACATCCCGCCGTTCAAAAGCATCTTTCTATTATGGTGGGAAACAGTATGAGCGATATGGAGTTTGGCAAAAGCGCCGGTATATACACGGTACTCCTCACCACTACGGATGTACGCGTAACACTGCCCCACCCTTTGGTTGACCTTCAATACGACAGCCTTGCTGAATTTGCGGCAGATCTACCTACCTGAATCCACCAACCGCTTCGGCATTCAGGAATTCGATGTATTGCTTGAAATTAAGCACATCTTTCTTGATCACCTTTCTAAACACCGGGTTGATAAGTCTTGCAACGCCACTTCCGATATTACCGGCCGGCGGACGGTAGATAATGGTTACTCTTACCTCAGTGCCTTTATGTCCCAACGCATCCCTGAATTCAATTTTGCCCGCGTTGTCGATTGTAGAACCCGGCAGCGATCTCCAGGATAATAATGAGCCTGGTTCATCTTTTACGACCTCCGCATCCCAGCTGATGGAAACCGGGTTGCCTTCCGGAATTTTAGCTTCCCAGTGCGATCGCGTGTTGCTTGTTTCGGTAACGCTGGTCAGGTGTTTCATAAACCGTGGTAAGGTGGAGAGGTTGCGCCACGCGGCATACACTTCGTTGCGCGGCCTGTTTACCACGAACGTAGTCCGCACATTCACGGAAGTGTTTTTGGTGCCGTCGATATTTAATGCGGAGTATACAGGACAATTACCCGCCGCTCCGCGTAGTACCAGGCCCGCTCCCACTCCCGATCTTAAAATTGCCCTGACAGGCGTTCGCTTGAAATTTTTAATCGCGCTATATATTAAAAGAGCTCCTATACCTATGGAAAGTCCCCGTTCGAAATTGCTCACATTCTGAACAACGCCTTCGCTGCTGTTCTCGTAGCCATATTCTTCGCCGGAACCTTCGAATGAACTGTAGCTTCTATCCATACCTGTTGTTTTAGAGAAGGTATACTAAAATCTTGCTCAGTGCCCCGAATTTTTCCTGAATATTACGGCCGTCTCAATTAATTAACTGTACTGCAACCGATTATAACAAATTTTTGTTGAGATTGTTCGTTAGTTTTGTAAAATCTATTTTGGATTTTTTTTTGATTGAGTATTAATATACACAGCTTTCCGAAACACAACCAATCATATGATAAACACGGGCCGTACTGCGTTTTTCATTTTTTCATTGATTTTTTTCGCTTCCCTGGCGGGTGCCCAGTCCGTTCCGCGCAATATCGAACGTGAACTGGCAAAGAAGGAGGACTCCCTGAAAGTGTTCTCCGACAAAATGATTAATGCCCCGGAAGCGTCTGAACGCTTTCGAGCCGACAGCAATTTTATCCGCGGCCTCGTCAGGTGCCTTGTGATGAAACATTCTTTCTACCATCCCTTCGACTCACTAAGAACCGTCTCGATACTTTATGCGCCTGATAGCAGCTTCAGGATTTTTACCTGGCAGTTGAAAAAAGACGAATATGTTTACCTGCAAAAGGGAGCGATCCAGCTTAACACTGCCAGCGGCGAACTCAAACTTTTTCCCCTGTTCGACTATTCGATGTACACAAGCAAGCCACTCGATTCAATCCGTTCAAAAGATAACTGGATCGGCGCTATTTATTACCGGGTCATCATGAAAGAACACCGCGGTAAAAAATATTTTACGCTCCTTGGCTTCGACGACTATACGATCAGCAGCAATAAAAAATGGATGGAAGTGCTCACGTTTAACGAAAGGCAGGAACCTGTTTTCGGCGGCCCTTTTATTTCTTTCAAAGAAGACACGACCCGCAAACCTGTACAAGCGCGGTTTAATATTGAATACAAGAAAGAAGCAAATACACTTTTGAACTACGATCCCGACCTCGATATGATCGTGTTCGACCACCTTATTTCAGAAACGGAAGAACCCGATAAGAAAAATACCTACATCCCCGACGGATCATACGAAGGCTTTAAGTGGAAAGACGGTCAATGGGTGCACGTTGATAAAGTATTCGATTTCAAATTGCAGGATGGTCAATTTCCCGTTGATGCGAAGTTGAGGGACGACCAGGGAAATATTGATGAGAAAAAACTCGAAGAAGCGTCGCAGAGAAATATTGAAAAAGCGGAGAAGAAGAAAAAGTGAGTTTGTCATCCCGGGCGCAAGCGAGGGATCTGCAGAGAACGCAATTAATCATCCAACTTCAGCACCGCTAAAAACGCTTCCTGCGGAACTTCCACATTACCTATCTGGCGCATACGCTTTTTACCTTCTTTCTGTTTTTCGAGAAGTTTTCTCTTTCGGCTGATATCACCGCCATAACATTTCGCGGTAACATCTTTTCTCATCGCAGAAATCGTTTCACGTGCAATGACCTTGGCGCCGATCGCTGCCTGTATCGCTATCTGAAACTGCTGGCGCGGTAATAATTCTTTCAGCTTCTCGCATAATTTCCTCCCGAAATCCTGCGCGCGGCTCCTGTGGATCAACGCGCTTAACGCATCTACTTTATCTCCATTCAGAAGAATATCCATCTTCACGATATCGCTATCGCGGTATCCTATCGGATGGTAATCGAAAGATGCATATCCCCTCGTTTGAGATTTCAGCTTGTCGTAGAAATCAAACACGATTTCTGTGAGCGGCATCTCAAATATTAATTCAACGCGCGTAGAGGTGAGGTAACTTTGGTTAATAAGTATCCCTCTTTTCCCCAGGCACAGCGTCATGATATTACCAATGTAATCCGGCTTTGAAATGATCTGCGCCTTTATGTACGGCTCTTCGATTTTTTCTGTCTTCACCGGATCAGGAAATTCGGTAGGATTATTTACCGTTACGATACTTCCACTGGTGGTGTGCGCGAGGAAGCTAACGTTCGGAACGGTAGTGATCACCGTTTGATCGAACTCACGCTCCAGTCTTTCCTGGATAATTTCCATGTGCAGCATCCCGAGAAAACCGCACCTGAATCCAAATCCAAGCGCCTTCGATGTTTCCAATTCGTAAGTGAGCGCCGCGTCGTTGAGTTGCAGTTTGTCCATACAATCGCGGAGCTCCTCGAACTCATCAGTATTTACCGGGTATATGCCGGCGAATACCATCGGCTTCACCTCTTCGAATCCTTTTATCTGCTCAGGCGCAGGATTGGAAGCCAGTGTTAATGTATCACCGACCTTCACCTCCCTTGCATTTTTTATCCCTGTTATTATATATCCAACATCGCCTGCCCTCACCTCTTTCTTTTCCGTCATCTTCATTTTCAGGATACCTACTTCATCGGCAGTATATTCCTGGCCCGTTGATACGAATTTTACCAAATCGCCTTTTCTAAGTACCCCATTCATGATACGGTAGTACACGATAATGCCCCTGAAGCTGTTGAATACGCTATCGAATACCAACGCCTGCAATGGCGCGTCGGGGTTACCTTCCGGTGCGGGAATACGGTTAACGATCGCATTGAGTATGCCATCCACTCCGAGACCGGTGCGTGCGCTGGCAAGAAGAATGTCTTCGGGTTTACAACCGATCAGGTCAATAATCTGGTCCTTCACTTCTTCGATCATCGCACCGTCCATATCAATTTTATTGATCACGGGGATAATCTCGAGGTTGTTATCTATTGCCAGGTAAAGGTTGGAGATTGTTTGTGCCTGGATGCCCTGGGTAGCGTCTACGAGCAGAAGTGCACCTTCACAGGCGGCAAGCGCCCTGCTCACTTCATAGCTGAAGTCAACGTGACCGGGTGTATCAATGAGGTTGAGGATATACTCATTTCCGTCGGAATGGGTATAATTGATCTGGATCGCGTGGCTTTTGATGGTAATACCTTTCTCGCGCTCAAGATCCATGTCGTCGAGCACCTGGTCCATCATTTCCCGTTCGCTAATGGTATTGGTAGATTGCAGCAGCCTGTCTGCAAGGGTGGATTTACCGTGATCAATATGAGCGATGATACAAAAATTCCGGATGTTCTTCATGCCAGGGCCTTCTCTGTTTTAAGCCGGCAAAAGTAACTCTTTTTCCCTGATCCATTGCTCTCTTCCATAACCTTTGATCACATGTTTTTCACTGTGATAGGATGAACGTACGAGCGGACCGCTTTCAACGTAGTCGAGGCCCATTTGATACCCGATTTCCTTGTATTCTTTGAACTCGTCGGGGTGAACAAAACGCACAACAGGCAGGTGTTTTTTAGTCGGTTGGAGGTACTGGCCTATCGTTACAACGTCCACACCGCTGTTTTTGAGGTCTGTCATCGTTTGGATCACTTCCTCCTTTGTTTCGCCCAGCCCGAGCATGATACCGCTTTTCGTGCGCATACCGCCTTCTTTCAGGATCCGGAGAACTTCCATGCTGCGATGGTATTTGGCCTGGATTCTTACCTGGCGGGTCAGCCGTTCAACGGTTTCGATGTTATGCGACACCACTTCAGGTGCGGCATCGATTACACGCTGGATATTCTCCTTCTGACCCTTGAAGTCGGGTATAAGCGTTTCGAGTGTTGTATCCGGTGTTAGCGCTTTTACGGCTTTGATGGTATTATGCCAGATGATGCTACCGCCATCTTTAAGCTCATCCCTGTCCACGGAGGTGATCACTGCGTGTTTCACTTTCATCAGGTAGATAGCTTCGGCTACACGTTGGGGTTCGTCCCATTCTACTGCAGCGGGCCGTCCTGTCGCCACCGCGCAAAATCCGCAACTTCTGGTACACACGTTACCCAAAATCATGAATGTAGCGGTGCCCTCGCCCCAGCATTCACCCATATTTGGACAGTTACCACTCTCGCAAATCGTATGTAATTTATGCGTGTCAACGAGTGATCGAACGTGCTTGTAATTCTCGCCTATAGGAAGTTTAACTCGAAGCCAATCAGGCTTTTTAACCTTCGATCCTTCCGGAATGTTATTTATAACGGGAAGTTCCTGCATGCTGCAAAGTTCAGATAAAAAGTTTATTTTCTTCGGCCCAGGAGAATGGCAAGGTATGCGTTGAAGAAGAACTGTTTATCTTTGCTAAAATGCATTTGCGGTATTTTGTTAGCATAATATTCAGCGCTTAGTCCCACCTCAATAGCTGTAACCGTTTCATTCAACCGGCCATAGTCAAATCTCATCGCCGTTTTCGCATAGGCACCGGGACGCACCTTCAATTCGTTCCAACCTCCAGCGATCCCCTTTGCCTTTATTTCGATATACTCACTGTCTATGATCTCAGGATATCGCGACGTTCTCGGATCTCCATCTATGGTAACCGCATCGATGATATATGGTTTTACAAGCCCGAGTGCAAGTCCGCCTCCATATATTGCAGATACGGACACGCCGTTCTTATTTCCTTTACCTCCTATCACCTGTTGCATTGCCGCGCCAAACCTTGCCTGGTAGAAAGTGTTCAACTTTCCGAATGCGAGATAATTCACGCGCAGCTGGCCGGGATCAAAGAAGCCCTCTCTTTTTTCTTTCGGATGTTTTTTTTCTGAAAGTTCGAAGTTGAAGAGAAGCGACCTGCGGTTGGCTTTAAATTTTCCGAATTCATACCCGATACCATAACCGTCGGTAGCCAGTTTCAGGCTGAACACACTTTGTTTGTTGTATACAATTTCACCTTCTTCTTCCTGGCGCGCCAATTCGTTCAGGCGAATGCGCCGTTCATTTTTTTTCCTTAGTCTCTCCTCTCTTTTTGATCCTGGTTGGTCAGGGTTTTGGCCACATAACGTTGTAGCGACAATGCCTGCGATCATCAACAGCGCTAATTTCTTCACGGTAATGATTTATAGTAATCAACGTAAATTTAGGCAAAAATATATAATGACTTCAACCGTCACATACGAAGGGGAATTGCGCACGGTTTGCCTTCATCTGCGATCCGGATTCACTATTGAAACAGATGCTCCACCCGATAATAATGGTAAAGGAGAAAGGTTTTCACCATCTGATCTCGTGGCCACTGCTTTAGGTAGTTGTATGCTCACTATTATGGGCATGCGGGCCGTTGAAATGCAGGTTGATCTTGCAGGCACGAAGATAGAAGTGGAGAAAATTATGAAATCGGATCCACGAAGGATTGGTGGAATAAATTTAACATTTCATTTTCCTGAATCGCTGGAGGTGAATGATCGCCAGCAAACAATACTTCAAAGAGCTGCTGAAACATGCCCCGTGGCTTACAGTATAAACCAGGAAATCGAGCTTCGTGTAAATTTTAATTGGGATAAGGTTCGCGTGAACACGATTTAAAAATCAAAAAAGGGAACCCACCCGCAACTCCCTCCCCCAGGGAAGGGATTGTTTTTCGCAATTGTGGTTTGTTATGACGAACCATAAGGCAACCTGTTCGACAGCACCGCTGATCCAATCGCGCAGTCAAGGCAACGTTTGCGGTCGCAGTATTGAGATTTCAATTCTATTAATGCCTGTGAATCGAAAGCAGTTTTCACGGGTAGCTCCATCTCGCGAAACTTCGCAATCACCGAATTGCTTTCGGCAGGCAGCTGTCCTATCCAGTCGATCGCCCGCTGCTGCAGCAAAAGTTCCTTATGATGTGTTCCATACGCATACAACATAACGGACACCGTATTCATGAGAATATTGCTGATCATACCGGCACCTAATGTCTTCGGTTGCCAGGCAACTTCCTCATCAAACCGGAAATGATAGTGCCAGTAATCGTTTGCCGTTATTGACAACAGGTTCCTCAAACTCTTCATACTATCTGCACTTAGCACATCAGAAAAAATATTTCCCGACATGTGTACCAGCATGGCAAGCTGCGCAATCCTCACCGTAGGAAAGCACGCAGGCCTCATTCTCAAAAAATGCATCGGCAGATGAATCTGCTGCAAGTGATATTTCGATTGAAGAAACGCATACTCCTTCTTCAACATGACCGGGTAACTCTCCACAAAGTCTTTCTCGAGCAGGCGCGACTGACCAAACATCATTGCTTCAAGCTGGTGTATCTGCAGCCGGTGTTTCGACAGAAGATTGTGCGGAATAGAAAATGCCATCTCCTCAAATGCGTCAGCATTCACATACAATCCGAAGTTCTTAGCGATCATCCACCAGAAAACTTCTTCCCAGTGATAGTTGTTCCTTTTCGCCAACATCATCACCTGTTGCGCTTTTCGCTCCAGCCTTTCAACAACCATCCTCTCCTTCCATCCAGTCCATATTAACTTCCCGACAAGCGCCGCCGATGCCTGACAGGGAATAAAATGATCGCCCGACATCCATATTTCATATTGCTCCAGCAAAACCTTCGGCACGCGACTGTTCAGTTCAAGTGTCGGAAATTTTCGCATTCTCTCTTCCTCATCGTCTTCCCACACTACGTGCAGTATTACATTGTTGTAGTTATCGTCTGAATCGTGCCCATGCCGCTGCCAGTCGGACGTTAACAGGTGAAGTTCGATATTGCCTACCCAAAGATGATCATCCATCAATATCTTCCCTTCACTGAAATCAGGACCCTGGTGCCTGTTGAATGTTCCCGGGTGAACCACCGCCAATCTTTCACCCGTCGTAGTCACCAACTCGTTCCTGTTGTAATACTGAAATTGCCAGATGTACTGAAGAAGCCGCTCCGTCATTCACCGTTCCGATTGTGGAGTAAAAGTAGAACGGCTCGCAAATGAGGCAATGGGATTTTACTCCAATTCGCGCAGTGTTTTCACAACACGACTGACGGGCAAACCCATCACATTGTAGAAGTCGCCATTTATTTTTTTTATGCCGGTTACCCCGATCCATTCCTGGATAGCATACGCGCCCGCTTTATCGTACGGCTTGTATTTATCAATGTAAAAATTAATCTGCTCGTCGGTTAGTTCATGAAACATTACTTCAGTAACATCTGAAAAAGAAATTTCCTTTTTGCCATTCATAATCACGACACCGGTAATCACCCTGTGCAGGTTGCCTGAAAGCTTCTTCAGAATTTCTTTGGCATGCACGGCGTCGGACGGCTTGCCGATAATTTCTTCATTTAGCACAACAATAGTATCGGCGGCTAGCACAATTTCCTGCGGAAGTTTTTTTATGGCGTGGGCTTTTTGACGGGCGATAATAACCGGAACGTCTTCGGGCCGGGTATTTTCGGGAATTTCTTCAGCGGTTTCTTCCACTCTTACTTCGAACGGAATTTCGGCCCATTCGAGGAGCATTTTTCTTCTTGGAGATTTTGAAGCGAGTATAATTTTTTTCATCTTTTTTGCTTGAGTCAAAAAAACGCCATTGACAATATCCCTGTCAACATAACAAATTTGATCATACCACTGAGATTGCCGAAGTCCCTGGGCGTTTCGGCTTTCGCAAATCTTCGCAACACTATCAGCAACGGAACGATAACAAACACCAGGCAGTACGACGCGGAGAGCCACCATTTCAATTGCAATACATAAGCAAATACAATAAATAAGGCCGCCGTCAGCACTGCGAGCCACGTACCCGCGAACACTTTTGATACATGCACACCCCAAACAATGGGCATCGTTCTGCAACCGTATTTCGCATCACCCGCCATATCTTCAACATCCTTCACAACTTCGCGGATAAGCGAAATAATGAACGCGAAACCCGCATACAGAAAAGTGTACCTGAGTAATTTCGAAGCAGGTTGAACACCGTACAAACCAGCATCGGTCACCAACCTGTAATGCGTAGCGAAACCAATCACCATCACCACCCACGCCGTAAGCAATGAGATGATTACATTTCCTGCAAGTAGCTTCTTTTTAAATGTTGTGGAATAAAACCAAAGCGCCAGCACACACCCGAGATTCGCGAACCCGAGCCAGAACACGTGCGTTTTCCAACCTACATAAAAACCTATGAGCACGCCGATAAAAGAAAATATCAAATGCCAGATGATTGCCCATCTTCTTTTAATCATTCTTTCAACAACAATTTTATCCGGCTTGTTGATGCGGTCGATATTCAGATCGAAATAATCGTTAATGATATACCCGGCCGCCGCAATAAGCACCGACGACAAAACAACGAGCGCAAAGTACCCGGGTGGAAGTGCAGGCGTATTCGGGTTCGCACGCATCATGGGCACCACTATCATATATTGAAACAACCCCTGCGTAAGAATGATAAAGAGCAGGTTCAACACGCGAATCAGCTTGAAGAAGGCAACTAATATTTTCATTAGCGTGTTTCGGCTTTTTCAGGCGGCGAAATTACCTGCTTGGAATATCGGTTTCAAGTTCCCAATGGCCATTTAGCTTCAGCACTTTTTCCATCACCTCCCTAACACATCCCTCTCCCCCTTTTGCCTGAGTAACGTACAACGCAATTTTTTTAACCTCCTGAACAGCATCTGCAGGAGCCACCGGCAATCCCGACTCCTTTAAGGCAACGCAGTCAGGAACATCGTCGCCCATGCAAAGTACTTCATCTTTTTGCAATTTATGATCGCTGATGTATTGGGCAACCAATGCGCGCTTGTCGAGCACATTCATAAAAATATCGGTGATACCCAGCTTTTTGAGGCGATTTACGACAGCGGGGGAATTGCTGCCTGATATTACGAGTATCCTGTAACCTTTTTTTACAGCAAGCTGCAGTGCAAAGCCATCTTTAATACTCATTCGCCGAACCTGCTCACCGTTCTCAAAAACATACACGGTGCCATCGGTTAAAACGCCATCTACATCGAGGATAAAAGTGGTAATCTGCTTGAACTTTTCGATCAGGTTCATAAGACAATTAAGTAATGAAGATCGAAAGTTACTTCATTACTGCCGGTTGTTGTAAACAAGATTATTCTGAACAATCATATCGTTTACCACCTTAACGGATTCGTCAAGATATATATCGGTACGCAGATTTTTGATCCACTGTTTGAAGCGCTCAGATTTTCCTTCGTCGTACTGAAGTTTTTTCAGGTCGTCGCCCAAAGCTTCCACATCAATTTCAACAGGTGTTTTATTCAGGCTGTCTATTTGTTTCACCCTGTCCCTGATTTCCTTCTGCTCCTCCTGGTACTTCTTGTAATTCAGCGTGTACTCCTTGTCGTTCTGTTTCGACAACCACTCTGCGTTTTGCTTAATGATATTGAAAGAAGGATTAGCGTTGATCCGTGAATTGCTTGCATCTTTAATAGGTTTGAGATCGAGGCTATACCTCCAGTTGTGGTAATCGGCTTTCTGGATTTCATCCCATGGCAACGCATCAGGATTGTTTTTCTCCCTGAGCGGTGAGTATTCAAGCACATCGGGCAGCGCGATATCGGAGCTAACACCCCTCAACTGTGTGGAACCACCATTGATCCTGTAAAATTTCTGGAGGGTCAATTTGATTGTTCCGAGCTCACTGTTAGGCTCCAGGATGCCAAGCGTTTTATCGAGACCGATGTTTCTTTGCACTGTTCCCTTACCGTAAGTAGTTGTGCTGCCAATGATGATTCCGCGATTATAATCCTGTATGGCAGCTGCAAATATTTCAGATGCCGATGCGCTGAATTCATTTACCATAACACCAAGCGGACCGTCATACAAAACAGTTTTGTCACGATCGCGGTACACCTGCGGTTTTCCATCACGATCCTTCACCTGCACAATTGGTCCGTCTTCAATGAAAAATCCAACCATCTGCACCACATCATACAGCGAACCACCGCCATTGTTACGGAGGTCCATGATGATGCCATCCACTTTCTGTTCTTTTAACCTGATCACCTCCCTTCTCACATCATCAGAGCACCGTGCGCCCTTCGGATTGTCGAAGTCGGCATAAAATTCAGGCAGGTATATAAATCCGATTTTGCCTTTAGGAGTATTGATTACAGCGCTGCGGGCAAAAGTTTCATCCTGTACAATTTCGTCGCGAATGAGCGAAACGGTTTTGAGTGTACCGTCGCTTTTTTTCAACTGCAATCTCACCTCGGTGCCTTTCTTTCCGCGAATAAGCTTGACAGCATCTTCAACAATAAAGCCGGTAATATCTACGGGTTCGTCTTTGCCCTGGCCAACTTTAATAATAAGGTCGCCGGCAGTAACTTCACCAGACTTCCACGCCGGACTTCCGGTGAGCAGCGTTGCGATTTTAATATTACCCTCTTCTTCCCTCAACGATGCGCCGATTCCAAAAAAGCGGCCGCTCATCTGTTCATCGAAATACCTTTTTTCTATTGGCGGAAAGAAGGTGGTGTGAGGATCCATTGTTTCTGTGATAGTGTTCACATATGAATTGAACGAATCGTCGTCGTCGAATTTTCTTTTCAGCCTGTCGTATGAGCGATCCATAATCTTTTCAACTCTTTCTCTCGCTTCTTTTTCAAGGTCAGCGTCGCTTTTTGCAACATAACCTTCCTTGCCTTTATTTTTTTCACGCTGGTCGCGCAGATCGGAATAGCGTTCGAGCACGAGAAATTTCATTCTCTTTCTCCATGTTTCCCTTTTTTCCTCCAGGGTGGCAGGGTAGTCAATTGCTTCGGAATTGAAATTGGCTGATTCTTCTTTTGTAAAGTCGAACGGCTTTGCAAGAAATTCTTTGTAAAACTGTTCGGATTCCAGGATTCGTTTTTTATAGATGGCAGAAACTGCAGGTACAAACTCAACGGAGCCGCCGAGAATTTCGTCATCAATTTTTGTTTCGAACTTTTTAAGTTGTTCGATATCTGATTTCAGGAAGATATTTTTTTGAGCGTCTACTTTTTCAGCAAGGTATTTTTTGAAGATCTCTTTCGAGAAATTATCGTCTATCTTTTTAGGACTGTAATGAATCTGGGAGAGCATCTCCCCGATGTTGTGAAGTATCTTTTCATACTTTGTTGGCGGATTTCCACCCCATCCAAGCGATTTAAATCCTACGACAAGCGCTGCACACAGAACCAGGGCAACTACGGGCAAAGATTTTTTGGT
>JAEUVS010000048.1 GCA_016786745.1 Chitinophagaceae bacterium
ACATTCCTTTCTTCCAGGTTACAGGTATTTTGAACGATGATGAAGTTTCAAAGGAAATCAGTGAGTGGGTAGAGGCGGCGAAAGTGCTGGGCATAATGGAGCACAACCGCCTTGGCATAATGGGAAATTATTACGGTGGCATGCTCGATATTTATACCGACCTCACCCTGCAATGCATTACGTTCGGAGGGCATATTGAAGTAATTGAAGTGGATGAGCTTAGTGGCATCCGGCGCAGTGTTACTCCAGGGCAGGTTGCGCAAGAACTGAAAGTTTTTGAAAACGAATTTGAAATCGGGAAAGACTGTATGCCGCAGGAACTTGAACGCGCGGCCCGCACTTCTGTAGCGTTGAAGATGCTTGCCGGCAAACACGCGCTTGGGTCACTCGCATATTATCATAAGGGCACAGGCAATCCCGATAACGAAGACACAATGAGTTCTGTGATTCTTGGAAATTCGTTGCTGACCGCGAAAAATATTCCGGTAGCGGGCGAATTCGAAATAAAGAACGTGCAGGCAATGAAGATAATGGACAGTTTTAATGCCGGTGGATCTTTTACCGAGTATTATGCTATGGACTACAACGATGATATTGTGATAATGGGTCACGATGGACCGGGTCATATCGGAATTGCGGAAGGAAAAACGAAGGTGAGGGCGCTGGAGGTGTACCACGGTAAAGTTGGTAACGGATTATCAGTGGAGATGTCCGTTAAATGCGGACCGGTAACATTATTGTCTGTTGTTGAATCGGCTGAGAGAAAATTGATGTTGCTTGTCGCCGAAGCCGATTCGGTAAAAGGACCCATTCTCGAAATAGGCAACACTAACAGCCGCTACAGGTTTAAGATTGGTGCCCGGCGTTTTGTGGAAGCCTGGAATTCGCATGGACCCGCGCATCATTGTGCGGTGGGTGTGGGTCACATTGCTTCAAAGATTCAAAAGTTCGCAAGCCTCGCCGGCATACCGGTGATAAGGGTTTGTTAAACCGTTACACTGATCAAAGGCCAGTATAACGGTTAAATGTAGACGAAGCAAATTTTGCTTTCCTACGGATGTTCCAAAGATCGGTTGTGCCGAATCTTTTTTCTTTCGATTTCTTCACTTCAATCCGTGCAATGGTTTCTTTTACCTGCATAAGGTTGTCAAGAATAAAACGATCAACATGGGCACTAGCGTGCACGACATCATTTTTCATGATTGTTACTTTTTAAATTAAAATTTCCGATTGAGCTGCAGGGAGAGTATCACTTAGAATCGTTAGGAAGAAGCGTCTGTCCTGTTTGTATGTTTTTGCCAGTATTAGACTGACTGCTCAATTTTTTGACAGTGCAAAGGAACGAATTAAAATTGGATTTTGCAAGTGTTACGCGTTATCATCTCTTAAGGAATTCATAAAGACATATACTTCGTTGATGTATAACAGGTAAGCATAAGTGTTTTACCTTATGATCTATTGCAGTTTCACCTGTAGAATGTTGCCAGGTTGCTTTGTGCCTTCATTTGAAATAAACAGGTTGCCATCGTGGTCGAATGTAATTCCTTCAGGCTGCGCGAATTTTTTTCCTAATTCAATGAAATGTTTTGGCTTGCCCGCTTCATCCATGATAAGCAATCGCGATTGCGGGCCGTCAGTAATGAATATTTCTTTTGTTTTGGGATGAATAGTAATTGCTGAAGGCATTACCTTTTTCTTTTTTGACTGATCAAACAGCGAATGCCGGAGATCTATTTTGAAGACCGGCTCTTCAATAAAAACTTTTTTTCGCAGGTCGAATGCGTAGATACCCTTGTATCCTGGATTGTTTGGCTCTTCGTCTTTGATGGCAAGAAGCAGGCGGTTGTTCTCCCTGTCGTAACATAACCCTTCAACGTTGTGCTTTACCGTTAGTGATGTCTTGTATTCCTTCGTGTTGTCCGGGTTCTCATCCAGGGGCGTTTCAAAGAGCAAACCATCGGCTCGTACCACATAATAATGATCACCGGTAAACGCTACTCCTTCAAAGTCGCCCGTTTCTGCAAATTTTATTTTATTTTCTATTTTCTTATCAGCGGTATTGTACACGTAGATTATTCCCACTTCATCCTGCACACATGCAAATTGGTTTTCACCAATATTGCATAATGCAGAAATTTCTTTTAACTCGGCAGGCATATCCCACTTTTGAACGATAGTAACATCAGACGATGGAGTGGTGGCGGATCTGTTGCCCATTATTTTCCATGAAACAGCAATGAGAACGACCAATCCCAGTATCATGAATACGATTTTATCGAGTTTGTTGAAAAGTGTAACCTGGGGCATGCCGTTTGTCGGTTTCATCTTCGTCTGTTTTATTATTCGTTACTTGGTTTTACAGCGTGCAGGTTCAAAATTACTTTTCTATCGTCTTTCCAAAACCACATGTTTAATATTTCTTCTATCGTATGTATATGTAATGTGTATTTTGTTGTCGCTCGTTTGAATCACTGCGGGATAGCTGAATTCTCCACGATTTTCATCCTCGAGAATACCAACATCTTTCCACGCTTTACCATCGGTAGAAAATGCCACGCGCAACTTCGACCGCCCGTTGTACCATTCTTTTCCCGGTACATCGGGATTGTACACAATAAGCTGGCCGCCGTTATTTAGCGATGCGGCATCAACCCCCGAATTCGGGTTAACTAATGTTGTGGGCGACAAACGACTCCATGTCTTTCCTTCATCAGCCGACCATGATTGCATTACATATCCCTGTTTGCTCCGGCAAAGCGCCTGCATCCTTCCATCATCATATTTAAGAATGCTCGGCTGAATCACATCAAAAGAACCTGCCGTATCAACAGGAATAAAATTCCACGTTTTTCCGTCGTCGGTCGAACGTTCGATGTGTGCCCGCCACCTGTTTTCTGTTTCGGTGCTGGAAGGCGCCAGGATCGTTCCATCGTCAAGCTGCAGGGGTTTGTTCCTGATCGGTCCCAAAATTCCATCCGGCAAACGCTGTGGAGCAGACCAGCTGTTACCATTATCGCCTGATGAAATTATCATGCCCCACCATTCACGCGGATTTGGACCGACTTTATAGAACAAATGCAAAATCCCGTGCCTATCCCTGAACAGAACGGGGTTCCACGTGGGATAACGAAGTGAATCATTCATTTTACCATTTGCAACTGCTACCGGTTTGCTCCAGCTACCCGACGTTAAACGGCTTATCCATATTTCCACATCGGGGTTGCCCTCGTTCGACCCTCCAAACCATGCCGCCATTAATTGTCCGCCCGGTAGTTCCACAATTGTCGAGGCGTGACAGGCTTCAAAAGAGGGATTCGAAACTATCAGTTCCCGCGTTGTCTGCCTCCACGTTGTTTGTGCACAAACAGGAACAACAAAACACAAAACAAGGCACATGCAAATGCCGGTCCCTTTCATGCTAATGTTTTCCTTAAATGTATGAAAATGCAAAATACCCGGCAGAAGCCGGGTATTGGTGGGAGAATCAGAGTGCCCGTTTTATTTTCGGGCGATGAATAAAAGAAACTGGTTCAACTGAAAATAAAAGTTGTCAACTGCATGATAGGGCTCCATCGCTGCCGCAATAGTATCTTCAACTACCGGCTTACTCGCGTGGTTAAGCGCATTGGCTGCCGGACCCGTACCCATAAAGCTTCTTACTGCTTCGGAAAGGTTTGGATAAATGAACTGGCAGGCCACGGTATTCCTACTCTCGAGGTGCAGTCCGAGGTTTTTCAAAATCGATTCCACTTTTCCATCTTCAGATAAAGCGAACGGACCGGGTGTACCGGGCGGAGGAGGTGGTACCAGGCTGCTGATGGCCTTAAGCACGTTTGTTGCATCACTCATCTCGGGTTTGTCCCAGATAGCAATTAGCAGCTTGCCCCCGGGTCTGAGTGTTCTCTTCGCCTCGGCCAGTGCGTTTTCAAAACTACCGGCGTATTGAAACGAATTGAATCCGGCTACCACATCAAACGAATTATCTCCGAAGGGCAGCGACTCGAGGTCCTCCTCGAGGAATGTATTAGTAGGGTTTCTTTTTCTTGCGATGTCAAGTAATGCGGGAGCTGCATCAACGCCTATAACACGCGCACCGGTTTTAATGGCGAGCGAAGAAAACATGCCTGCACCACAGCCTGCATCAAGCACGTCGTCATCCGCACTTAATTCGAGTTCCTGGAGCGCTTTCCTGTATAATGGTAAAAAGTATGGTTCAAAGTTGCGGGACCAATATTGTGGCTGAATACTCCACAGTTTTCCCTGGATAGCTTTTGTGCTCATGATTTTTTATTTAGATTGTTTCACACAAAGCTATGGCGCCACACGGGGTAGCACGTTCCTTTAAAGCTCATAAATCTGACTGTAAAGCTCAGCTCAAAACTTTTTGCCTGATGGCGGCCGGTGATATGCCGAAACGATCGCGGAAAGAGCGGCTGAAATGTGAAGGACTTTCAAATCCGCTTTCAAAAGCCACGTCAGAAACGCTTTTGCCCATTGTTCTGAGTAAATGCATTCCGTACTCGAGCCGCCTTGCAAGCAGCCATTTTCCGGGCGAAGTGTTATAGATTTTAACAAAGTCTCTCTTGAACGCCGATACGCTGCGGCAACTCAGCTTTGCGTAATCTTCAAGTTTGAGGTTAAAGGAGAAATTCTCGTCCATTATTCGCTGCAATGAAACATTTTGCGGTTCCTGTAATAATAAGCTGAAATATGATAACAGTTCTTTATTTTCAGGATTGTCGGCAATTGAGAGAATAAGTTCTTTGAATTTCAGCTGGAGCAGTGATTGGTCAGGATTGTGCCCCTGTTCGAAATAAGGCATCATCGATTGAAAGAACGCCTGCGTTGCGGGAGAATGGTTAACGGGAATTACCGATTGATGATTCTGCCGGGGGTTGCCGATTGGATTCGTTTTTGATTTGAGCACATCAACAATAAAATCGTCGGGAATGAAAAATAAAATCAGGCAGAACTTTGCGTCGAAAAACTGTTCAATTATGCATGCACCTTTCCTGATAAAAACACACTGCGGCGGCTGAAGATCGTATGATCCATTGGGCGTATGCCAAATCTTGCGACCCTGGATAACATACACAATGTAATTATGATGGCTCCAGGTGTCCTGGAATTTATTTTCGAGCGGACAATTAAAAATGGTGATTAGCGACTCGCCGCACGACAGTTGGCGAAATTGAACGGCGTCGCCGCCTGATATCCTGGTAAAGAGGTTGTACATATACAGCTTGGATAACAAATATACCTATTTAGAAGCGCCGCAGGTGACCGTTAAATCACCTTCTGGCTTATATTTTATATTAACTTTAACTTGACGTTATTATGAGAGTATCCTGCTTTCTACCCGTTCTTGTCTTTTTGTGTTTAACTACTGCATGCTTTGCGCAACAGCAAGCTGGTTCGTCGTCCATTCGATTTAAAAAACAAACGATCGCCACCGGTTACATTTCGGAAGGTGTTGCCGTAACTGATGTTGATAAAGATGGTAAACCTGATGTGCTCGCGGGATCGTTTTGGTGGAAGGCGCCAGGCTGGAAAAAATTCGAAATCACCACACCTTATATTCATCCTTCGATCGACGGTTATGGTAACTCCTTTCTCAATTTCGCTTACGATGTAAACAACGACGGGTGGGATGATCTGATCAAGATCGGGCACCCCGGAGAAGCCACTCACTGGTACGAGAATCCGCAAAAGAAGCCGGGGCATTGGAAGGAACGGCTTGTTCATCCGGCCCTGGGAAATGAATCGCCGACGTTTGTAGATGTTGATGGCGATGGCCGGCAGGATATTATATGTAACGATGCCGCGAATAAAAAAGTAATATGGCTAAGCGCTCCCTCTGGTCCGAATGACACTGCCTGGAAAACCTACGTTATCAGCGATGATTCAACGAGGGCCACGCACCGGTACACACACGGACTCGGTTTTGGTGATATAAACGGCGACGGCCGAAAAGATGTATTGATTGTGGAAGGATGGTGGGAAGGTCCTGCCGACCCTCACCAGGAAATTTGGACATTTCATCCGGCAGATTTCGGCCAGGGTTGCTCCCAGATGTATGTGGCTGATGTTGACCTCGACGGTGATAGTGATGTAATCTCCGCGTCGGCGCATGAGTACGGAATATGGTGGCACGAACAAAAACGTAATGGCAATGAGACTACCTGGGAGACTCACGAAATTTTTAAAGAATTCTCACAGTCGCACGCATTGGCATTTGAAGACATTAATGGCGACAATTATCCTGACCTGGTAACAGGTAAACGTTTCTGGGCGCATAATGGACATGATCCGGGAGAAAGAGAACCGGCGGTGGTGTATTGGTTTGAATTTGTTCCCGGCAAAACACCGAAATGGACGCCTCACCTGGTTGATGACAATTCAGGGGTGGGATTGAATATCGCGATTACCGATATTAACAAAGATGGCAGGAAGGATATTGTGACAAGCAATAAAAAGGGAGTGTTTGTTTTCGTGCAAACGAAATGATCGGACAGGCGCTAACGGCTACTTGCTTTTTGATTTCAATTTGAGCTGTCTCGCGGCCTCGCGCTTTTCCTGCTGGTCCTGCCTGATAAGCTGTTTGTAGAGTGAATTGAGTTTAGCGATGTGCCGGCGTATTGGCGACATGGCCTCTGTTATGGCTGTTTTAAGCCGCGAATCCGTTACATATTCCTTCTGCTCTGTAAGACCTGCTAACTTAGCCTGCTGCATGCGGAGCAGGCTGCCAGTCCATAATGTATCGAAATTAAATCCACGCGCCGATGAGAGTTTATCGTGTAGTGAGGCTGCGTCTTCGAAGGTGCCTTTAAGCGATTCTGGTTTGTTGGCTGCATTACCTGCTCCGGCAACACTCAGTTCTTCCATCGAATAAAGTATCTCCGTAAAATCTGTGAGTATCTCGCCGGCGAGTTCTTTCGTGTCAGCGTTGCTGCTCCGTTCCACACCCATCCTCGAAAAATACATTATGTCGCGGCTGTCGGCTATATTGGAGTTAGTGGAGGCTGCATCGTATTGCGCGGCGGATTTGGAGGACGAACGCGGATCGCCTGCCTGCGCCACAGATGAAAGTGATGCGGCCAAAAACGCGCAGATAAATAGACAGATAAATAGACAGCCGGAGATTTTCATGAGTTTTACGATTAACGTTATAAGACGTTAAAAAAGTGTGCCGGGTTGCTGCGGGAGTTTCTCAATGCATGCCCTGATGCATATGCATGTCGGCGGCTTTGACAGGAGAAACCAGGTTGACTTTTTTAAAAGACCGGGTTTCTATTGTGGGGTTGCCTTCCTTGATATAGATATTCTGATCTGCCGCTACATTTTCAAAGGTTTGTGTTATTTTACTGCCTGGCCATTTTATTTCAATTTTTTTAATTTTTGTTGCCCCGCCAATGCCGATGTGCTGCATGAGCGGGTTACATCCGAAACTTCCACCCGAATTTAATTCCCTGTATACAAAACGCGTTTTTCCATTTTCATCGAATGTTACTTTGATTTTAGCGCCTATGGCGGCCCTGTTTGCTTTTTTGCCTTCGAGCGACATTTTTATCCAGTGATAATCACTTTGACCGGGATTCAGGAAAAATTCAGCATGGTATCCGTCGCCATCAAATGCGCCTCCCATATCAATATAAATATCCTGGTCGCCGTCGTTGTCGAGATCGGCGAATGCAACTCCGTGACCCTTCTGAAGATTTCCTACCCTTGCGGAGGTCGTAACATCTGCGAACGCCTTTCCTCCCAAATTGTGAAACATTTTGTTCGGAACGAGTGACTGATAGAGAGGATTACCCGTTCCCATGAAAATATCGAGGTAACCGTCGTTGTCTATATCTCCAAAATTTCCTCCCATCGAAAAAACGACATGCGTGAAGCCCAACTTTTCTGAAACATTTTCGAAAGTTCCATCGCCGCGGTTGCGGTAAATATAAATCTGGCCGGCATTGCTTCGCGGCATTCCCAAAACATCTTCAGCCGCATGCCACGCGAGTGATTTTGAAAATTCATATCCCGATGCCAGTATATCCAGCCATCCATCGTTATCATAATCCCAGAACCATGTGGTAAACGTGCGTGTGGAGTCGTTTTGCAAACCCGCTGCTATGGAAACGTCTTTGAACCTGATCGGGCCATTTTTTTCCGTTACATTTTTCAACAATACTTTCCTGCCGTTGAGCGTGGAAAGAAAAAGATCCATGCGGTCATCTTTATCAAAATCTCCCGAAACGACTCCTTTCACATATAGCGTAAAATCGCATCCGGCTTCTTTAGCTATCTCGGTAAATGTTCCGTTTTTATTGTTCAAGTATAATTCGCAGGGATAAGCATTGCCCCCTGTTACCGATTCGTTGCCTACATACAGATCGAGCCATCCGTCGTTGTTGAAGTCGGCCCATGTAGCTGTTTGTGTGGGACGAAAAGTAAGAAGCCCCGCTTGTTTGGTTACATCGGTAAAAGTGCCGTCGCCGTTGTTCTTCAGCAGCGAATTCGGTTGTTCGCCAAAATTCGCGAGCCACGCGCCGCGGGTAACAAACACGTCTTTGTATCCGTCGTTGTTGTAATCCGTTTGAACCATATTCAATCCACCGGTGAATTTTCCGAGACCGGAGCGGGCAGACTCGTTAGTGAAGGTTCCATCGCCATTATTTTTATTGTACACCATCGGTTCGAGCAAGCTGATGCTGCTTGTCATCACATCGAGGAGGCCATCGTTGTTAAAATCTTCGATAATATTTCCGCCACTTAGGTTGTTGACATAAAAATTTGTTTGCATCGCAATGTCTTCGAACGGTTTCACCTTATCGGGTCCATCTTTATCAAGATCTTTTATTAGAAATTCGGCAGGAACGGATTGAGGATATTGCCCGATTGCCATGCGGGCAATATTCAGCAGCCAACGCGATTCTATGTCAGTTGGATTTACTCTTAGTATTTCTTCATACAATTGTGCGGCCCTGGCCGATCCCTCTTTAAACGTTTGTATTCCTCTTCCGGCGATAGGGAAGATGCATGAGGAACTGTTATGGTCCTGCACACAGTTTGTTTTTTCGCCATCGCGCAGGTAAGCAAGTGCAAGGAGCCGCTTTACAACCTGCTGTGGAGCGGTACCAAAATCTTTTACCTGGCTGAGAAGCTGCTCGCCGACTTTTATCGCTTCTTTTTCATCTCCGTTTTCCAATAAAGTAGGCACTAACAGGAACTGCCATTTTATTGAATCCTGTATGCCTGCCGTCGCCTGGAGTTGTTGTATGAAGTGATCGCGCCTGGCCTCTGAGGCAAAAGGATTTTGAGGCACGTTGTTCTTTTTGTAAACCTCCGCGAGCAATTCCTGCATTTCCCCGTTTGTCGATTTCGACTGACCCGAAGCGTTTATGATAATCAGGAAACAAATCGAAAACAGAAAGTATCTCATGTGCGACGAATTTGGGTAGTGTCGCAATTTAATTTTTTAAAGACACATTTTCGCTGATCCCTCACGCTCGTTCCGCGGAGTTTATCCTGAGGTCGAAGGCCGAATGGGCAGAACTCGGTTCGGGATGACGTCAGGGTCTTTACTGTCATCCCGAGCGGAGCGAGGGATCGGCGGAGAAGCAAAATTTCAAACTGAGACACTACCCGAATTTGGCTATGGCGCCCGCTGTAAATTTAATCAGTAACTTAAAGCAAAATACCTTCATTTGACCATCGCCCGAAATATAATGATGGCTATGTTGATTCCGACAACGTTTGCTTCGGCGCAGGTCGAAATTCGCGGTGTATATGGCCATCCCCAGGGGTTATGGGATAAGGGGTTTAGACTGGATTCGCTTGGCGTAAACGCTATTTTTCTCCACGATAAAAGTATTTCTGCTGAATTGATGAAGCGTGCCCGTAATGAGAATGTAAAGGTGTTCGCGGAGTTTGCCACACTCAATGGAAAAGGATATGTCGAGAACCATCCTGAAGCATGGGCAATAGACAGTTCCGGCAAAAAAGTGCAGTCGGCCACCTGGTTTATGGGAGTGTGCCCCAGTGATCCGGTTTTTCGGAAACACCGGACGGATGCATTGAAAAAGTTGCTTTCCGATTTTGATGTGGATGGTGTATGGATGGATTACGTTCACTGGCACGCACAGTTCGAGGATCCTGATCCGATTTTACCGGAAACATGTTTTTGCAATAAATGCACATCAGGATTTGAAAAGCATACAGGCATTACCGTTAGTGGAAATGGCATACCGGGAAAGGCCCGTTTTATTTTGAATAGGCATGAAGTCGCATGGCGTGAATGGCGTGCCTCTGTTATTGCAAACTGGGCCGCGGAGTTCAGGCAGATTATCAGCAAAGAAAAGCCGGGCGCATTACTTGGACTTTATCATTGCCCGTGGAATGATGAAGATTTTAATGGCGCACGTTACAGGATACTTGGTCTCGACTATAATAAGTTAGAAAAAGAGGTAGATGTTTTTTCTCCGATGGTTTACCATAACAGGATGGGTAGAAAAGCGGAATGGGTGAAAGAAAATATTGAATGGTTTTCGAAAATAGTTCCTAATAAAAAGATTTGGCCAATTGTACAGGCTTCGAATGAACCCGCGAATGTTTCAGCAAAAGAATTTGAAAAAGTATTGCGGTATGGGTTGAGTGGGCGCGCCACGGGTGTTATGATGTTCACGACATATGCTGTTGCCGGCGAGCCCGCGAAAATAGAGGTGTTGAAAAAAGTGTATCATTCGACGATGCAATAACAATATCCGGACACCGACATGTATCAATATCATACAGTGCCATACTCACGGGATCGAACAAGGAATTGATTTATATCCGAATAATCAGGAATTCCAGTCCCAAAGAACGACGTGCCAGCTTACACCACCGTAATGCAGTGTATTAACTACCTGGAAGCCGGCTTTAATGTGCGCGGCAAGCGATCTTGGGTTGTCTTCCGCCACATCCGTTATACAGTAGTCAAATTGAGTTGAGTATATCTTGCGGAACGCTTCATAAAGCAGCTTAGCTATGCCCATTCCGCGATAACCTTTCGCCACGCATAGCTGTCCCACAACGATATAGTTTGTATCGCCGAGTCGTTTCGATTGGTAGGACAATGTTTCAATCGTGTCGAACAGGTCGCGGAGGAGATCGTGTTGTATTCCAATGGATTTGATCGTTGCAATCGCATACCCGGCAATCTGTTCGCCGTCTTTGGCAACAATGGCGGGACTGGCTTCATTCATCAGCTGCAGGAATTCCAGGGAATATTCTGCGGTTACAAATCCTTCTGTTTGAGCTTCTGAGGGTGCCAGGGCCGATTTCATATTCTTCTCCTGCAACGATTTTATCGCCTGCAGGTCGGATAGTGTGCTAGCTGTGGTTATGAGGATAGATGTCATACGGGGATCGCCTGTTTACAATTCGGAATCATTCCCAATTTGAAAGTTTCATCCTGTTGTGGGAAGATAGCTTGCTATTTGGAATTCGCAACTGTCTGATAATCATGCTTATATATTTTGGTACTTGGATTGAATTCTATGCCACAGTTAAATGATCCAAAGTATGAAAAACATCATTACACTCGTTCTTCTCTCGGTTCTCTTCTCAGTTAAAGGTTTGAATGCACAGAGCATTTACAACGTTACTAAGAACTCCAGCTTAACATCAGCGGATATACCGACAACATGTACAAACTGCGTGATTAACATCGCCAACGGTGTAACCCTTACGATCAACAAGGACGTTTATTTTCAGAACGTAACTTTCAACGGTGGTGCGAAATCGAAGAGCACAATCATCGCAAATAATCACGATATAGTTTTCTGGTCTGCCGGAACTTTTAATAACATCATCGCTGAATGGAAAAACGTTAACCTCGTTAACGCTGGTCCGTTGAACTTCACAAATTCAGTTGTCACTTTTACAAGTAACTCGGTAGCTACTGTATATACTTCAATCAGCCTGGTATCTTCTACATGGAAGTTAGAAGATAACTCTGATATGAATGCAACAGGTGGTACTTTCTCAATAAAAAATGGTAGCCTGACTGTAGGAGATGGATCGGCTTCAAGTAAAGCTACAGCGGTTTTCAATGGCGCTCAGCTTAGCCTCCTTGATGCCACATCGTTTGTTACCATGATGACTAACAAAAACTTTTATTTCAATTGGAGCCCTTATAACGGAAATGGTAAATCGATTACCACTACTAACAACAATCTTAATTGTGGTAGCGGTAAAAGCGCTTGCAGTGCGCCGGTACTTTACGGTCCTGCTTCACTTACAGCCGGTGGTATTTCAGCTAACGCGATGCTGCCTGTAAAGCTTGCAACTTTCACTGCAAAATCTACCAATAACACAGTGGTGTTGAATTGGATCACTACACAGGAAGTTAACTCAGAAGTGTTCGAAATTGAAAGGAGTGTGGATGGTATTAACTGGATGACAGTTGGTTCGGTAGCCGCTAAAGGTACCTCATGGACCCCTTCAAAGTATTCTTACTCTGAAGTAGTAAAAGGTGGTTCTTCTTTCGCTTACCGTCTTAAAATGGTTGACCTTGATAACGAATTCGAATATTCTCCGATCGTTAAGATCACAATGAACGGTGTTGCAGCAGGTGCAGTAAAAACTTATCCTAATCCTGCTACAAACTTCTTCGCAGTGGATGGTGTTTCAACCGGCGCTCAGCTGCATGTGGTAAATATGAACGGTGCGGTGGTTAAAGTAATCAACGGTTATGTTCCGAACGCTAAGGTTTCACTTAACGGTATGCTTGCTGGTAATTATGTGGTGAAGGTAACCGACGCTAATGGTGCTTCACAGGCTTTCAAATTGATTGTTTCACGCTAATAGTTCTTAAACCCTACCCTAAACAATGCCCCTTGCCTCCGGCGAGGGGTTTTTTGTTTTTACAAATCATGCTACCGCTTTTTTTCGTCCATGTGTTACATATAAAGCAAGCGCTGTAAAAATGAACCCGCCTAAAATGTTACCGAGCGTGGCGGGAAGCTGGTTGGTCACCCACCAGTCTGACCAGGTAACTTTAGCGCCGAGTAACATGCCTGCCGGAATCACAAACATGTTCACCACCGCGTGTTCAAACCCCTGCGCGAAGAAAATGAAAACAGGCAGCCACGCAGCGAGGATTTTTCCAAGGGTAGCTGTGGAAGTGAGTGACATCACCACACCCATCGTCACCATCCAGTTACATAAAATTCCTTTGATAATTACGGTTATAATTCCGGCCGCACCAAATTGTGAGTAGGCGATTGTTTTTGATTCTGCGATTTTAATAATTGCCGCGGTTACCGGCGAGGCCACTGAATGACCGAAATTGGTAACCGACACCCAAAACAACACTGCGTACAGTAGCGCCCCCAAAAGATTTGCGACGAATACAATAAAGAGGTTTTTCAACATTGCAGGCACGCTGATTTTTCGATCGAGCGCGGCGGCTGGCAGCACGGCGAAGCTGCCCGTCACCAGTTCAAAACCCATCAGCACCACGATAACAAAGCAAGCGGGAAAAATTAACGCTCCGATAATGGGCAGGCCAGTTTGTACACTACCCGTAATAGCCAGTGTGGTGCCAAAGCCAAGAATGGCGCCTGATAAAATTCCCCGGATCATCAGGTCCAGCGGTGTAAGCTTTATTTTGTCAACGCCCGATTGAATAATCGTTGCTACTACATCGGCAGGTTTCTTGTAATCCATAATTGTTGTTTTGAGTTTTATTTGAAGAGAAATTCAGGTTTGATATTGATCATGATGTAAGCCCAATTGGCGCCCGTTTTAAAATTTGAAATATTTTTTACTGAAGGATCGGCGAGGAGGGCAGTATTGAAGAAGTGCGAATAGCCGCCTTCAAGAGCGATTTGTTTTGTTATTTCATAGACGGCGACAATATCAACCTCCTGGCCAAAACTTTTATTATTCGTGGTTGTTGTTGCTATTTCATTTTGGCTCGTGAAGTGATGAATAACTGTGGTGAGTGTGAACCGGTCTGAGTTTTTCCATTTGAAATTTGCGAAATAGTCAACAAGACCCGCGTTTCCAAAGCCGCTGCCGGCATAGAAATAATCCATGAATCCCCAGAATTTGTGTGGCGTGCCGTAAAGCGGATCGAAAGTTTTGTTTGTGTTGCCGGGCGCGCTGCCACTTGTGTAATCCACGCCGGCTCCGGCGGTGACTTTTCCTATTTGATATCCTCCCGATAATGCAAGCAGCCAGGCTTTTAAATTCTGACCGCTGCTGTTTTTGCCAAACTGATGATATCCTGAGGCTGAAACAGAAAGTTTGTCGAAGTTGTTATTAAAGTAAACCCCGGTTGTAAATCTTGTCCATGTACCGCTGTGGAATTTTTTTACGTTCACTCCCTCTACGAGTTCCAGCGAGTATTTGCTGAACTGATCGCTGAAAAATAAATATGACATGCTGCCCTTCGCCAACTTCTTTCCCGCGTACAAAAACTGCATGCTTTTGTACATAGTTCCATTGTTTGTGCTGGCGGGATAGTTACCGGCGGGAACACTCGAATAAATTGTACCGGATGCGTTTTCTTTATTCTGGTTGAAAGCGCCTCCCAGGTGCACCATTATGTTCTTTCTTTGAAACTTCAGCACGGCCGCGTCGTGCCTCCGCGCCTGCTGCAGCCAGTCGAGATTGCCGATAAGGCGTTGATCGTCGTATACCAACTCCTGTCTGCCGAGCCTGAGGTTGAGTGATGAATTTTTTTGCGCCGTGTCGGATAATAATATTTCGGCCCATGCTTCGTGAAGCATAAACCCATTGTTATTTTCTGTTGTATTGCGATTTATTGTGGATACATCCTGTCCCCATGTTCTTACATCCTGCAGCGATATACCCACTTTGATGCGTGGATTGTTAAACACACCCGTCAACCGCGTACGTTGCGATATGAACAATGCAGGATCAGCTTCCTTCGAAAGAGGCGCTCCCTGTCCATCCCGGAACTCCGACCGCGCCCGTACCTGCGCGGAGATGGAAAGCTGCGCAATCGCCGATCGGCTTAACAAACCCAGGACGGTAATAGCAGCCATTCTAAAAATTACATTTCTCATAAGCGTTGTGATTGTCTTTAATTTCAATTGAACTGACGTCGATATAAACAATATTGTTTTCGACCTTAACCGGATAAATGGCAATTTGCAGCGCTTCATCGCTGTTCAGGCAACGGCCATCTATAAGCGAAAATGTTTTTTTATGAAACGGGCATGCGATTTTTGCTTCGCCGTTGGCCGAGCCGAGCATACCCCTGCTGATAGCCATCTGTTGCCGGTGCGGGCATTTATTTTGCGAAGCATGCCATTCATTGCGTCTTTCAAAACGAAACAACGCGATCTGTTCCGACATATACTTTACGCACACGCCGCCATCGGATGGCACATCATCCACATTGCATGCGGCAAACCAGTTTGCATTCTGTGCTTTTTCTTTAATCATTAACAGTATTTTATTGATTGTTTTATTGCCAGCCCGCGGCTTTCTTTTGTCCCCTGAGTGTTTCAAAGTTTATTGAAGGATCCTTTTCTCCGGGTGCATTAACAAAGTGGGTAAATCGTTTTTTCAATTCAGGTGAGTCGACCACCTTTTTCCATTCACATGCGTAGCTATCAACCAGTAACTGCATTTCTTTTTCAAATTGTTCTGCCAGTCCCAGGCTGTCGTGAACAATAACGTTTCGCAGGTATTCGATACCGCCTTCCATTTTATTCAGCCATGTGGCTGTTCGGGTGAGCGGATCGGCAGTACGGATGTAGAATATCAAAAAACGGTCAATGTACCTGATGCATGTTTCTGAATCCAGGTCTGATGCGAGGAGTTGAGCATGCTGTGGTTTTGAACCACCATTGCCGCATACATAAAGGTTCCATCCTTTCTCGGTCGCGATGATTCCGAAATCCTTCGATTGCGCCTCTGCGCATTCACGAATGCATCCAGACACGGCTGATTTAATTTTGTGAGGCGCGCGAAGACCTTTATAACGTTCCTCAACGCGAATCGCATAGCTGACGCTGTCGTGCAAACCGAACCTGCACCACGTTGAGCCGACACAACTTTTAACCGTGCGAAGTGCCTTACCGTAAGCGTGACCGCTTTCGAAACCGGCATCCGTTAGTTCTTTCCAGATATCGGGCAGGTCACTCACATGAGCGCCAAACATGTCTATGCGTTGGCCACCGGTAATTTTTGTGTAGAGATTGTACTTCTTCGCCACGTTACCAATTACAATAAGTTTATCGGGAGTAATCTCGCCGCCAGGAATTCGTGGCACGACGGAGTAAGTACCGCCTTTCTGGATATTTGCAAGGAAGCGATCGTTCGTATCCTGCGATGTTGCATTTTCTTTTTTTATGACAAGCTCGTTCCACAGGCTCGCTAAAATTGAACTGATTGCCGGGCGGCAGACTTCACAGCCATCACCTTTGCCAAGTTCATCGAGCACGTCGTTGTAATTTTTTAGCTGTTTTATTTTTACCAGGTCATAGAGTTCCTGGCGCGAGTAACTAAAATGCTCACACAATACAGTTCGGATATATTTTCCCTGTTTTTTCAGTGTATGTTGCACGAGGTCTTTCACCATGGGAAAACAGCCCCCGCAGCCCGTTCCCGCTTTCGTGCATTTTTTTACTGCCTCGGCAGTTTCACAATTTTTATCGGTAACGGCATTACATATCTGAAGCTTATTTACATTCTCGCAACTGCATACCAGGGCATCGTCGGGGAGTGATTCCACGCCGGCGCTTATCGGTGAACCGCCTCGTGCGCCCAGCACCAGGTTCTCTGGTTTTTCCGGCAACGTCAGTTTATTCCTGCAGGTTTGCAGAAGCATGTTATACGCTTCCGCATCGCCCACCAGAATTCCGCCAAGCAACTCCTTTCCATCGCTTGAAAAGTTTATCCGCTTGTAAATTTTTTCATGAGTGTTTTCGTAGACTACCGAACTGATGTCATCGCCTGAAATGAATGGGTCGCCGAAGCTCGCCACATCTATGCCGATCAGTTTCAATTTGGTGCTCATGTCAAACCCCGTAAACGTTTTTGGTGACCCAGTTATATTATTTACCGCGACGTCCGCCATTTCAAAGCCGGGAGCCACAAGTCCATATATCACGGTGTTATGCAGCGCACACTCGCCTATTGCATAGATGTCGGGATCGCTTGTCTGCATGGTGTCGCTAACGACTATGCCCCCACGATGACCCGTTTGCAGTCCACAGCCTTTAGCCAGTTCATCACGTGGTTGAATGCCCGCTGAAATCACGAGCATATCGGTGCTCAGTATGGAAGTGTCGGTAAACATCAGGCCTCTTATGCGATCGTTGCCAAGAATGGCCGCGGTGTTTTTATTAGTGTGAAGAGTGAGCCCGAGATCGCGCAATTGGTGCGACAGTACCCCGGAAGCCCTGTCGTCGATCTGGCGTGGCATTAATCGCGGTGCGTATTCGATTACATGAGTGTCCTGGATGCCGAGGTCGAGCATGGCTTTGGCGGCTTCGAGACCAAGTAGTCCGCCGCCGAGGACAGTTGCAGATTTTGTATGAGGCACGTGCCTGCGTATCAGGTTCAGATCCTCGATGGAGCGGTAGACAAACACACCATCTTTATCAATACCTGGAATGGGCGGTACGTAAGCCGCGGAACCTGTTGCGAGTACGAGATAATCGTACGTTTCTTCGAGTCCCTTAAACGATATAACAGTTTTACTGTTCCGGTTAATCTGGCCTACGGGATCACCCAGGTGAAGGGTGATATTGTTCGCTGAGTACCAGTTGACGGGGGCGAGGCAGAGGTCATAGGCGGACTTTTGTGAGAAGTATTCGCTCAGGTGAACGCGATCATAAGCGGGGAGCATCTCTTCTCCGAATACGGTGATGTTTACATTGGGCAGGTTTTTGGCTATTAGTTTCTCGCAGAACTTAAAGCCCACCATTCCATTCCCGATAACGACAATTTTCATTTTGCCAGCATTTAATGGTTCGAAATGATGGCAAGCAAATCATTAGTTATTTTACTAATATTATTTATATACGACTCAAAAGTGAAGCATTAAGTAATTTTGCGTTTATAATTAATAATTATAAAAATATATAATATAATATTTACATCATGAAATTAGGCGAATTGAAGTAGATTTGAGGAGTTTTTATATGATTTATATCACATATTTTTAATTATAATATAATGAAAAGTACCCTGTATCTTGTTGGCGGAGGTCCGGGCGACCCCGACCTGATCACCATGAAAGCCGTGAAAATCCTGCGTGAAGCAGAAGTAATTATATACGATGCGTTAGCAAACCCCACGCTTCTCGACTACTGTTCTGCTTCTGCAATCAAAATTTTTGCAGGAAAAAGGATGGGATGTCATTACCTGTCGCAGGAAGAGATCAACCAATTAATCGTTGACCATGGTCGAATGTACACAACGGTCGTCAGGTTAAAGGGCGGTGACCCATTTGTATTTGGCCGCGCACACGAAGAAATGAATGCCGCGCGGTCGGCAGGTATGAAAGTGGAAGTTATTCCTGGTGTTTCAAGTTCTACGGCAGCTCCGGCCTCTCAGATGATACCCCTTACCTGTCGCGGCATAAATGAAAGCTTCTGGGTAACCACCGGTACTACAAAATCGGGTGATATATCACCGGATATCGCTCATGCGGCAAAATCCACGGCCACAGTTGTTATTTTAATGGCGATGAGCAGGCTTGAACCAATCATGGATATTTTTGCAGCGGCTGGTAAGGAAGATACACCTGTTGCTATCATTCAAAACGCAACCGCTACAAACGAAAAGTGCGTAATCGGCACCGTGCGGGATATTGTTCACAGGGCGGCTTACGAACAAATGAGCAATCCTGCGGTAATTGTGGTAGGAGAGGTGGTGAGCCTTCGTACAGCATTCACCAGTGAACATGGTCACTATGTTGATATAACGTATGATGAAGCAATTAAACGCCGGCTGTAATACCGATATATGCCAGATGTGTAGAAACTGCAGTACACACTGGTTGCCTGCAATTCAAAGCAACAGGAAAAATTTTATTTTCAAAAAGAATGCGTTGCTATTTCGTGAAGGCGAGGAGATGAAAGGAATTTTCTTCGTTCACTCCGGGTTGGTTAAGGTTCACAAACGCTGGGGCGAGGAAAAGGAATTGATAGTAAGATTTGCGCGTGATGGCGATATCGTTGGCCACCGCGGAATTGGAAAGGACCAGGTGTTTCCGGTAAGCGCAACCGCAATCGAGACTACGACGGTGTGTTATGTTGAACTCGATTTCTTTCTGTCGACGCTGAGAGTGAATCCTGAATATCTTTTTCGGTTGATGATGTTTTATGCTGCGGAACTCAAGGAATCGGAAAAGTTCATGGGTAACCTTGCACACATGCCGGTTAAAGGCAGGATCGCCCATGCGCTTGTTTCGCTTGAAGAAAAATTTGGGCAGGATTCAGAAGGCCGCATAAATATTACTTTAAGCCGGCAGGATCTCGCATCTTATATTGGCACTACTTACGAAACACTTTTCCGCATGCTTACTGAGATGGCAGCGGAAGGCTTGCTGAGGATCAACAAACGAATTTCAATAGTTGATAAAGACACACTACTACGCAAATTCGTCTCATAAACAGAAATAAATTCCCGAAAATTTGTGATTTTTTGATTGATCCTGCGATTCATATCATGTACACGCACCTGCATCAAAATGGCTACACCGGCGAATAAGGAAGCATTTACAGAGCTGATCGCGCAAAACAAAGGGATCATCTATAAAGTAAGCAGTTCTTATTGCAATAATAAAGAAGATCGTGAGGACCTGGCGCAGGAAATCATTCTCAACCTGTGGAAGTCGTTTCCACGTTTTGAAGAGGTATCGAAGTTTTCGACATGGATGTACAGGATCGCATTGAACGTGGCGATATCCTATTACAGAAAGGAAACGAGAACGGCAATACACGCACCTTTCGATGAATCGCTGGTCGTTTTTGATGAAGTGAATGACGAAGATGAAAACGTATCGCTGCTATTCAGGTTTATCGGCGAACTAAGAGAGATGGACAGGTCGGTTATCTTGTTATACCTGGAAGACAAAGGATACAAAGAGATAGCGGAAATAACAGGTATTACCGAAACTAATGTGGCAACAAAAATCAGTCGCATTAAACAAAATTTAAAAACCAGTTTTCTTAACAATCAAAACAAGTAATCATGGAACTCGATCAATTAAAAGCAGTATGGCATACTTACGATGTTAAAATTCAGAAAGCGCTTAACCTGAATGTACGTTTCCTCGAAATGGTGGAATCGCAGAAAGTAAAATCCAAACTCAGGCCTTTATTCTGGGGAAAAGCTATCGAAACAGTTTTGCATACGCTGGTTATCGCCCTGCTTCTTGCATTCGTGCTCAACCACGTATCGGATGTGAATTATTTCGCGTCGGGATTGATTCTCCTGGGTTTTTATGGCGTAGCGATCAGCAACAGCATCAGCCATGTTCGTATCATCAACAGGATTGATTATTCACAGGAGGTGGTGTCTATTCAAAAAGATCTCGCAGCGTTGCGTTCAGGCAATTTAAATTATGCGAAGATGACCATTCTTTGCATCCCTACTTTCCTTGCTTATCCACCTGTTATTTCGCAGGCAATAAAGGATCTTGACCTCACTTATTTTTCGGCTTTTGATATTATCGCGCAGTCGAACGGTTCATGGTGGCTGGCACAGTTTTCATCGTCTCTCGTGTTGATTCCTTTGTGCGCATGGATGTACACTCAGCTGAATCAAAGAAATATTCATAAACCCTGGGTGAAAGATTTTATTGAGAAGGCTTCCGGTAAAAGAGTAAGTGGCGCGCTGGAATTTATGAATGAACTTGATCAACTAAAAAGAGATGCCGCTTAATCCGAAACATCTCCTTAGCTTAAGGATCGCGGACGCGCGGTCTTTTTGTGCTTTACCATTCTTACGGAGTAGTTGACCAGGTACTCCTGCAACTGCTGAAATACGCTTTTGAACATTTTGTATTTGTGATCAACGGATTCCCATTTGAACTTGTTGTTTCTTATCACGTCTTCAAGAATTTCATTCGACCGCAATGCGTCGTTGTCATCATAAAAATATTTCGCCCATTTCCTTTGTACAGGTTTTAGTGTAAACCCGTTGCTGTAAATTTTCAAAGGAGTCGGTAAGCTTCTAACGTCAACCGTCGCCAGCTCATTTTCTATCCCCCAGTTAAAATATACTTCCCAGAACCTGCAGTGATTGATGAGCCGCTTTATAATCAGGGAATCGTTTTCTCTTTGTTCCGGCTTTATTCTCCATAAATTATATTCAGGAAGAAAGGGATTGGCCGATACGTCGGTTTCATCTAAGGGCTTATGCTGAAAAGTAAAAAAAGCAGATTCTGATTCGTAAAGCCTCATTACCTTTTTGTCGGCTATCATAATATACGAGGTAGAACCACCGTTCCGACCCAACAATAATAAGGTATCGTCATTTTTCTTCCACGTGCCCTGTTCATATTTTCCAAAATCCCGTGTATAACTTCCGTCGGCGGCAAGCCATAAAAAACTCACCGGCGATAAAATTTCATCCATTTTCGCCTCGGCATTTTGAGAGTTGGTGTATAGCCAAAGTTGATTCGATGGAGTTCTATTGCATGAAGACAGGGTAATAGCCAGTATAAACAGGATGAGGTTGGCGGGCTTCATATTCACAAGGTAATCGTTTCACCTTTGCAAACAAGTTCGCGCATTTGTCCGATATTTAAGGATGACCACACTATTCAAAATAGCACTCGCATTTTTTACTTTATTCTTTTTCACTTCAACAGCCTCCACCCAAACCATCTCCATTAAAAAAGTAAAAACCGACAAAGGTTTTATTTCCGGGGTAGATAACGAAGATAATTCTGTGAAGATATTTAAGGGCATTCCGTTCGCCGCACCACCAGTGGGTGATCTGCGCTGGAAAGATCCGCAGCCCGTAAAACGATGGAAGGGCATCCTCAAATGCGACAAATTCGGACCGAATGCAAAACAAAATCCACCTGTGCCTTTCGACGTGTACACAGAAGAATTTCTTATCCCGGTAAACGGCGATATCAGTGAGGATTGCCTGTATCTAAACGTGTGGACCGGTGCAAAATCTACAAATGAGAAATTACCGGTAATTGTTTTTATTCATGGCGGAGCATTTATCGTTGGCTCCGGTTCGGTACCCATATACGACGGAGAGGCGATGGCAAAGAAAGGCGTGGTGTTTGTTACCATCAATTACCGTCTCGGTGTTTTCGGATTCTATGCACACCCTGAACTAACAAAAGAATCACCTCATCATACTTCAGGAAATTATGGTCTCCTCGACCAGGTGGCAGCATTGCAATGGGTGAAGAAAAATATTGCGGCTTTCGGCGGCGATCCCGAAAATGTAACCATCGCAGGACAATCAGCGGGTTCGATAAGCGTCAACGTGCTGAGCGTGAGTGAACGGGCCAAAGGACTTTTTCACAAAATTATCGCGGAAAGCGGCGCGACAGTTGTAAGAGGCAGGTTTGGAGGCACAACGATCCTGGATACGGCAGAAAGCAGGGGACTGCAATTTGCGCAGAAGGCCGGCGCCAAAAATTTAAAGGAACTACGGCAATTGAGCGCAGATTCGCTTTTAAAAGCATTCAGCGGAATAGGTATCGTGATTGTTGATGGATACCTGTTGACCGAACCTGTATCCGCAAGTTTTGCAAAAAATAAACAATATGATTTGCCATTGATGACCGGGTACACTGCAGATGAAGTGAACAGGCCGTGGGACACGACACTCACCGGTTTTAAAAAATATCTTTCAAAGGAATTCAAAAACGATTCGTTAAAAGTATTTCGATATTATCCCGCAAGCAATGATGAAGAAGCAAGAAATGCGTCGAGAAGTATTTTACGTGACATGGGATTCGGGCTACAGAATTTTGCGTGGGCAGCGATGCAGGGTCAAAAAAAATCAAAATCGTATTTGTATTTCTTTAACCGCAAAGTGCCCGAGTATGGTGGAACAAACAAATACGGCGCATTTCATTCGGGTGAAATATCCTACGCATACGATAATTTAAAATTCTTCAACCGTCCATTCACTAATGCCGATCATCAGCTTGCCCGATTGATGTCGTCGTTCTGGGTAAATTTTGCTAAAACAGGCGATCCTAACGGAAATGGATTGCCGCCATGGCCCGCGTTTGATGTACAAAAAGGAGAAGTGATGATCTTCGACGCCGAAACGAAACCTGGGGTCCATCCATATTATGGTGGACTAAATTATTTCTATCAGGAAGCAATTAAAAACTAGTTTTGCGCCCGTTTAACATGTGATTTTATGAGTAAGTCGAAACAATCCGGCATGGGTTTCATATTCATCACCCTTCTTATTGATGTGATGGGTTGGGGGTTGATTATTCCCGTGATGGCTGACCTTATCGCGGAGCTGAAAGATATTCCGGTGAATGAAGCCAGTACCTATGGTGCGCTTTTACTATCTGTTTTTGCGATCATGCAATTTCTTTTTGCGCCTGTTGTTGGGAACCTCAGCGATAAATACGGAAGAAGACCGATACTATTGCTGGCACTGCTCGGCTTCGGCATAGATTATATTATCCAGGCGCTTGCTCCAACTTACGGCTGGCTTTTTTTGGGCCGTGTGATAGCAGGTATGACCGGCGCGAGTTTTACAACAGCGTCTGCTTACATTGCCGATGTAAGCACGAATGAAAATCGTGCGAAGAATTTTGGTTTGATAGGCGCGGCGTTTGGATTGGGCTTTGTATTGGGCCCGGCTTTAGGGGGCCTGCTTGCCACGTGGGGTATACGGGCTCCTTTTTATGGCGCTGCCTGTTTGTGTTTGCTTAATTTCCTGTATGGATTCTTTCTTTTGCCTGAGTCGCTCGGCAAAGAACATCGTCGTCCGTTCGAATGGAAACGTGCAAACCCGTTTGGTTCATTAAGATTTTTAACGAAGCATCCTGAAATAGGCGAACTGGCACTTTGCTTCTTTCTTATTTATCTCGGGGCGCAGGCAGTACAGGCGAACTGGAATTTCTTCACCATTTATCGTTTCAACTGGACGGAAACGATGGTTGGTATTTCATTAGCGGTTGTAGGTGTGCTGGTAGGTGCTGTGCAGGCGGGACTTACACGTGTGATCAATCCGCGCATCGGTGATGATAAAAGTATTTATCTCGGACTTTCCTTATATACGGTCGGACTTGTTTTGTTTGCAATGGCAACGGAAACATGGATGATGTACGCGTTTCTTGTTCCTTATTGCCTCGGTGGTATCTGCGGACCTTCACTTCAGTCGGTCATTTCAGCGCATGTGGCATCCAACCAGCAGGGTGAATTGCAGGGAGCGCTTACCAGCCTCATGAGTGTTACAACCATAATTGGTCCTCCCATCATGAACAGTACATTTGCCTATTTTACAACGGATAAAGCGCCGTTTCATCTTCCGGGAGTGCATTTCCTGATTGGGGCAGTGTGCATGCTCGTGAGTCTTATTATCGCCTATAAAATATTAAGCAGGGAGAAAAAGCAGAAACCGGAACTGGCCGGTGCCATTGAAGGATCGCTGAAGAAAGAAGAGCACCATTAGATCAGCAACATTCTTTCGGGAAGCAGGAAGAAGTTAGATTTCAAATCGAGTTTTCTGTACCGCGATAAATACGACGCCGGCAGGTATTCCTGTTTGCGCGGAATATCGTTCAATGGCACAACATAGATACGCTCTGGTTTCTCAGGGGATCCGCCTACACCGAGTATCACAAATACTACGCGGTTGTTTTGTTGCTGGTAGGCGTAATATTTTTCAACCTGGTCGGGGAATATTTCTATCGCATTCGTATTCGTAAACCCCGGTGCGTACTGGCATTCAATCGAGAATTGAATGGAGCTGTTGTCGGCAAGCTGGAATGAAAGTGCGGGCTGAAATGTTTCGTGCGGGACGTTTTTCTTCGATTTTCGGTCGCGCCGCCAATGTACGAGGCGGTATTCTTCCCTATCGAACTTATCGGCAATATGTGCTTCGAAAACGAGGTCCACATGATCTGTATCGGCGGGTATTTGTTTATTTTCGGTTGCGACTTTAGGCAGAAACGGGAGCATTCCGGGAGATGAACCGGTTTGGAACTGGCGGTCCCTGAAGAGGATATAACCGGCGTAGGCAAGGGTAACCAGGGTGCCCGCAGCCAGCAAAATTCCTATAAGAGCCATAACAAAGAATATTGGAACAGGGCTATAACGGGGTTATATGGTAAATAATTATATGCGTGGGAAATTAAAATGTGGTTTGAGAGGTGTTTCCGTTGTAAATAGCAATTAAACCACTTCCGGGCGGTACATCCTGGCGCATTCGACAACCGTGATAACGAGCGTGGAGATTAAACATCGGTCATGAATTCAAATTTTATGAGAATAACATTATTCGTATTGCTCGGCTGTTTCGTTGTTGTTACGTGCAGCCAGCCGAAGCCTGAGAATGTAATTGTTGCCGAAAACAAGTTGCCGGGTACCACCGATTGGTTGATAAGTGTAAAATTCGATACCTGTTCGTTACCTGATCACCGCTTCTGCAGGAGGCCACAGGTAGAGGGCTATTGTTCGAAGACGAGCGTTGCTACCGGTGATACGATTGATTTTTTTGTGAGTACAAACCCGGCAAGCAAATTTTCGCTCAATATTTACCGCATGGGTTATTACCAGGGAAAAGGTGGCAGCCTGAAAAAAAGTATTCCTGAATTACAGGGTATGCAGCAGGCAGAACCTCAGCCAGATCCAAAAACGAATTTTTTCGAGAGCAAATGGAATAAAAGTTATTCGCTTGTTGTTCCCGAAGATTGGGTGAGCGGCGTGTATGTGTGCAAGCTGACAACCATCCCGGAAAAATTTCAATCGTATATGGTATTTACGGTGCGGGATAACCGCAAAGCCGATTTTCTTTTTCAATCTGCCGATCTCACGTGGCAATCCTACAACCGTTGGCCGCAATGGCACAGTATGTACGACGAGGGTCATAAGCCATGGGTGAATACAAATGGCGCTAAAGTGAGTTTCGACAGACCCTACGGAATTTATATTAACGAGTTGCCGTCGGGCTTTAACCCGTTGTCGAACGGTAGCGGCGAGTTTCTACTTTGGGAATTTCCTTTGTCGTTCTGGATGGAAAGAGAGGGATACGACGTAACCTATATTACTAACGTTGATGTGCATGCAATTTCGTCGACGTTGCTTCGCGCAAAAGCTTTTCTCTCGGTTGGTCACGACGAATACTGGACTTACGACATGTATAACCATGTAGCGGATGCGAGAGATAAGGGGTTGAGTCTTATTTTTCTGAGCGGCAATACGATGGATGGCATTCAATATCTTGAGGCTTCCACGGATGGCAGGCCCAACAGAACGATGGGAAGAATGCCTGAAAGAGAATACAAGAACGAGCAGGACTTGATGGGTTCCACATCGTGGGGTGTTGGATATGGAAGTTTCGTGTGCACTGCGCCCGATCATTGGGTGTATCAGAATACAGGTATGAAAAAGGGCGACAGCATCCCCGAATTAATAGGATGGGAGTACAACGGCAGGCCTGTGAGCGACAAGCACAAAGTTGAAATAGTTGCTGAGACCCATCCTGATCCGCTGGGTTTCGGCCAGGGCGACGAGAATCACGTAGCTACCGTATATTACGGACCGAAAGGCAACTTTGTATTCAATGCGGGCACGTGCTGGTGGCCTTTGTTTGTGGCGAAAACGCCTGCCTACCAGCATCCGCATAAGTTGCGACAGGAACTTGATTTTTCAAAACCCGACGAACGCGTGCAACAGATCACAAGAAATCTGTTGAACCGGGCGATAAAGCAAACCAATTGACGGCATCTCTTTTTTATAAAAATGATTCGGAACTGGCAGAGGGCCCCATGTGGCATAAGGGCCGGCGAAGCTTTTTCTGGGTGGATATTTTAGGAGAATTATTCTACGAATACGGCTGGAACGATAAGAAAGTTACGGTATATCGTCCGCAGCGCCTCGTGAGTGTTGTATATGAAACCGCGGATATCAATAAGGTGATACTCGCAGCGCAGGGAGGGTTGTTTCTATTTAATCTTTCGAATGGTGAATCAGAACTTCTGCAGGCGATAGAACGCGACAAACAAACCCGCACAAATGACGGTGGTTACGATCCAGCAGGAAGGATTTGGATCGGAACGATGGGCCTGACCCATGGGAAAAACGAAGGCGCTTTATATTGTTACAGTAAAAAAGCCGGGTTGGTTAAAAAATTGGATTCGCTTACTATTCCTAACGGTATCGCATGGTCGAAGGATGGCAAGACGATGTATCACGTAGAAACCACTGAGTACGTGGTTAACGCGTACGACTTCGATAATGCGACAGGAAATATAAAATTCCGGAAGGTGGCTATTCATGTTCCTGGTGAGTTAGGGTTTCCTGATGGCATGTGTATGGATGAAGAAGGAATGTTATGGATAGCACACTGGGGCGGATTTGGAGTTTGCAGGTGGAATCCGTTGACAGGAGAATTGCTCGGTAAAATTGATGTGCCTGTTCCCCACGTTAGCTCATGCACCTTTGGTGGCGACGATATGAAGACTTTATTGATAACTACGGCGAGAGAAAATTTGTCGCGCGATGATATACGCAGGTATCCTGAAAGTGGAAGTATTTTTATTGCAGGATAACATCTTTATACATCTCCACTAATTTTTCAAATGATATCCGGTTGGCTGCTCTTCTTGAAGGAGAATAAAGAACGTGAACGCTAATTGTTCTTTTTTTAAATTGAATGTCGAATTGCAATGGTTTTGTTCTTTTCGGTATAACATGCGCGATATTATTTTCTTCAAGATAACCTTTGAACCATGCGAGCGCGCTTGATTTTCCGCTGCTGCTCGTGAGGATGATTTTTTTCAACGATGGATGTTCCCTGAGGATGTGCAGGATTTCCATGTACTCTACAATCTCGAGACTTTCGTCTTTCGAGTCGGGTGATAGTCTTTTTATAACTGCGCCCATGTCGGTGATGCCCGTTTTCAGTTTTCTCAGGATGTTTTGTCGCTCCGCGACCATTACATTTTTATCTGTCGAAAGTGTGGTGCCGGCAATCTTTGAGAGTATTGTCCAGAAGTTATTTTGCAGGTTTGGGTAAAAAAATTTGAATCCCCATCTTTTTTCTACAGGCGGAAATGTACCGATAATGAGGGTCGTTGCATTTTCCGGCACAAACCATTTAAAAGGGTGAGTCAAATCCCCGGGTGCGTACTTTTTCATGTAGTGGCGCCCAATTTAAGCCAAACTAATTTATCGGTACCTTCATTCAATACCCCTTAATCAAATGCGTTACCAGGTTGTTATCGACGACGATCTTAAAGTTGTTGAAGAGAAGATCAACTCAGACAGGTTTTTTAACGCCGAAGAATCGCAGGAGCAGTTAGGTGAACTGTTCCAAAGATTTCTCGGTGCAAACCTTTACCTCAAAGTGTATCTTGATCTTTTATTCGCTTCAAACCAAAAAATTGATTCCCTTAATTTACGAGCCAATCGCGAGGAGGCAGAAAAACGCCTCGAAGCCGACGATGAATTGCTTAAAAGATTGAGAGATCCGGCACAACGGCAAGAGGCGATTCGCGAGTGGCTGGCATCGTTACCCGACAGGGAAGAATTCCAGAGGCGATTGGATGCAGAAGGCGCTTCTATTGAAGAATGGTGCCAGGAGATGGATCGACGCCTGCATGAAATCCCTCTCACCGTAAATAAGGAAGTGAATGCGTTTCATCTCCGGGTAAAACGGTTGAAAAGGAAAGTGATGGGAACAAAGTTGATATACGTCGTGATGCTGATTGCCATAGCCGTAGCTATTGCCGTGGTGTTGGAAGAGCTCGGGCTCGCGTCATTTTCCAATTATTTCTTTTTGGGGCTTCAGACTGTAATTGTTTTTTTACTGACTGAATTTGTGTTCAACGAATTGGCAGAGAATGCGGCTAAAAATAAAATACGACCAGAACTGTTGGAAACTTTGGCGTTACTGAAATCGAAACACGTGGAATATAATAACGAGATTGACAACATTTGCGCGAAGTATAATATACAGCGCGATCACATTTTTTACTTGCTTGATAAACTATACGACAAGTTAAAAAGTAGAAAGGACGGTGGCGGCTCACCGTCACTTTAACATTGCTTCGAAAAACTTATTCGGGATAATATTCGTCTGTTTTTTCGATACTCTCGAGAACCATATTGCCATCGAGATTCCAGTTATTGAAAGTGCCCTGCGAAATAGAATATCCAAGAGGCGTCATATAAGTCTTATCGCCTTCATCGTAATAAAAATAAACCTTTATAAACGTTGGGTCCGTAATCTTGATTTCGCCAGTAGATTGTCCCGCCGCAAAAGTGCCCAGTTTTTTAATTACAGTTGCCTTCGCACCTCCCTTCCACGAGCCGATTACTGCATTGTCGAACGATCTGTCGAGTTTGTTGTGGAAATTGACCGTGGTGTCCGTGGGTTCTTCTTCGGTATCGCCGTCTTTGGAACATGAAAAAAGGGTTAGGGCCAGGAGGGCTACAGCCAGGTGTTTTAGAGTCATGTTTCGTGTATTTTAATATTACATCGCTGCCAATCGAAAAGGTCATCATCTTACCGATAATTCCCTGACATTTGCGTATGCCTGAAGAACAATACTACTCCATCGAAGATTTTTATAAGGTTAAAAAGGCGGACGCGCATGTGCACTACAATGCGCACTCCGAAGCGATAACCAACCTCGCGAAACGTTGCAATTTTACACTCTTAAGTATTAACACGAATATACCGGGGTTTCCATCTATTGCAGAACAGCAGGACTATGTTGTCAAACATCCCGCATTCAGGAAAACGTTGTTTCACCTTACCACATTCGACAGCGCAAATATCTACGATAACGACTGGCTCAATTCGCAATTGAAATATCTTCAAAACTCGATTGACAATGGAGCGCTCGGTTTTAAAGTATGGAAAGATATCGGGATGTCGTTAAAGAGCGCAAACAACGAATTTATTTTTATAGATGACGCTGTCTTCAAACCCTATTTCGATTTTGCTGAAAAGCACAATGTACCCGTGCTTGGTCATATCGGTGAACCAAAAAATTGCTGGCTGCCACTTGAACAGATGACGGTAATAAACGATAGAAATTACTTTCGGCAGCATCCCGAGTTTCATATGTACCTGCACCCGGAGTTTCCCTCTTACGACTATCTTACCAATTCATATAAAAAGATGTTGGAGCAGCATCCTCATTTGTCGTACATAGGCGCGCATTTCGGAAGCCTTGAATGGAGCGCAAAAGAAGTGGCAAAACGGCTGGATACTTTTCCGCATATGGCGGTGGATATGGCCGAACGCATCAGCCACATGCAATATCAAACCGCGCATGACAGGGAGCAAGTCCGCAATTTCTTTATCAAATACCAGGACAGGATCATATATGGAACGGACTTAATTGTTGAGGACACAGCTGATTTTCCAGGGCTGGAGAAAAGGGCGCATGACATGTGGCTGAAGGACTGGCGCTATTTTGTTACCGGTGATGAAATGACTTCACCGCTTCTTGAATTACCTTTCAGGGGTTTACAACTTCCGAAAGAGGTAGTTGACAAAATCTACCTGGGTAATGCGCGCCGGTGGTATCGCATACCCGTATAGGCTACCTTACAAGTTCAAATGGCGCAGCAGGAGGCCATAGAACTTATTCAACCAGCAATTGACAAGAGCATTGGGGCAAATGTGGGTTGATTAGGTACACACAATAAAACTGACAATTTTTCAGTTTTATAGCAGTCTATTGAATCCGAATACCCATGAAACGCTTTCGCAGCGCTTTACTGCCGGCAATTGTTATACCTGCACTCTTCTTATCGTGTAAGAAAAATACTTACACGGAAACACAAAGCGATTTCTACCTGAAATTTAAGCTGAATGGAAAGTGGGTTACGTGGACAAAAGTTCTTGGTGAACTTGCTCCATATCTTGCCGACGAATCAAAAACCGATCTGAGTGTAACGGGTCAAAGTGACGATAACAAGGCTGTTCTCGACATCAGCGTGCAGGTAGATGGTGAGGCAATAAACGCCGGTTCTTATTCAAGTGATGATTACCGGTTACCCATTATTTATGCGAAAGGCGGCGGCGATAACACCGATTCATATACGCTCGGTTCAGTTGATGGCAGGGATCGTTCGCGCTATATCGTAACAATCACCTCTATTACTGAAAATACTATCACCGGCACTTTTACCGGCAACTACCTCGAAAGCGAATTCCAGGAAAACACCTCGGTAGAAATCACCGAAGGTCAGTTTAAGGTTCACCGGTTGAGATAAACCTCTGCTTTATGGCCCGTTTTTCTTCATGGGTTCCCGTGAAAACATGTTTTTGAAAGATTTTCTCTTTCATTACTTTGTTCGATTAGTCGCGGTCCATTACAAAACACGAGACGATTTCAGCGTTGTCGAGTTTTTTCTTCTCGCCCGGTGAACGGTATAAATTACAGGTGAGATAGGCTTTTACTTTTACATAGTATTTTCCATCTGCGCGGTGCCCATCCTCCACGCCAACTATTTTGAACGTACTTCCTTCCTGTTCCCCATCTTTCGATATCGACCATTCTTTGCCTTCATCGTCAATCCATTTCACTAAAATTCCGTCGCTGAATTTTCCGCATCTGTCAAATGCTATATTGGAAGAACCGGGATTAAAAAAAGCGAGGAACACTTCTTCAGTTGCATCCTGCATACCACGAAGGAATTGCTTTTGTAATGTTAGCGAGCCGTAACCGGGAGCAGGAGCACCTCCTGGATGTACGAAGGCAGAAACAAGTACAGAATCGCCATTTAATTTTTCTGAAAGGGCGTCGTCTTCATCGCCGGGAAAAACGATATTGAAGCTTTCACCACCAAGAGTTCCTTTCATATAAATTCCGGAGGGCACTTCCTCCAGTTGCACGGCCTGCTGAATAACCGGGATGGTATAAGCGATATCGCTGTTAGCTGCAGCTACTATGAACCTGTTGTTGCCGGGTTCCACAGGCATTCCTTTTCCCCGGAGTTTTACTTCCTGGATACCGGTTTCTTCTACTGTGTCGGAAATCGCGAAGCTGAAACCGTTCACAGATTCTGTTGAGTAAAAGATGGTGCCCGGCCGGGTAACGTTTACGTTAATGGTGATGTATTCGTTTTCAGTCATGGGTGCACCTGCGTAAAAGGTGCCATGGAGTACGCCGGAAAGGCAGGGATCTTCAGGAACCTGGAACTGAAATTCGGCGGTTGATTCCTGTTCTTCTTCACCACCACCGCCTCCACCTGTGTTTTTGGTGCATGAGAAAACTGTTGCGGCAATGATCGCAAAGAGGGCGGGGAAGTATCTTTTCATACGTAAGGGCAAAATGGAGCGACAAGATAAGCATGAAGTTGCTGGAAACCAATCACATTACATTTCACGCTAAAAAAATAAATAGTTACCCTTATTAATGGTTCTTTTAGTTAACGCTTATATGCCTTTCAACGGCAAATATCTATTTTGGGCATCCTAAACCTTTATTATGCGGATCGTTCGACCCTTAGTCCTCATTACCTTATCAGCGCTTTCATTTTCAGCATGTCAGAAGGACGATATACCGTTTGAAGAGCAAAATAAGCCGGTTCACAGGGTAAAGACATACACCGAAACTATACACTCTTCATTTCTGGGCGATATTTCAGAAACATATAATCTTTCTTACGACGATAACAACAGGATCGCTTCAATGATTTCGGCTGATGATCCAGGCAACAAATTCGTTTTTACGTACCCTAATTCAACCTTGTTTCAGCTCGACATTTATACTGACAACGCTGTTGTAATTCATGAAGATGGTTTTCTGAATGAATCAAAAATGCTCGACAGCACATTTCAGTATAACGACGAAGGCGATACTACCACTGAAAAGCATTTTTATAACGCTGATAAACTCGTGGTAAAAACCAACGAATACAATTACACCACAGCCGGTGGATCCGTATTGATGGATCAGACAAATTATACATACGACAGCAACAAAAGACTTATCGAAGAATCAAATTCGCTGGGAGTAACGAAATACGAGTACGATGGCAATGTAGCCAACACCATCGACCTGTACCCGGTTTTCTTTATGCAGGTTAAGCAACTTCCTTCGAAGACGATCTATTCATCCGGCGGAGATGAAACCGTAACCGCCATTCACACCTATACATTCGACTCGATGAACAGGATTACCAGCGACAAATCTGTTCTTTCGACCGGTGATGAAATCATTAAGTCGTACACCTACTATTAATAATTCCTTAATCGCAATCGTAAATCACTTTCCAGGCATGGTCGGCGTTAAAGAACATGTCGTTGTAAGGTAACATTGATAAAGGCAAGCCCTTCGAATTGTACTTCGGTTGTACGGCAGGGTTATTCTGGCTCCAGTTGCGGAAAATAAACTGGAACACTTTGTTCTGGCGCAATGGATTAATCTTATAATCGTACCAGGAAGATTTCCATCCTGCAACTGCAAGATTACCCCGCGAATCGTATGTGAAAGTGGGATTACGGGTGGGGTAGAGCGGTCCGCCTTCATTCAATATGTTCTTAATGGTTTCTTTGATAATTCTTCCCTGGTTATCGTATACAAATGTGGAAACATACGTCGAAGCATACCCGGCCGGATTATAAAGCGCGCTGTCCTGGATACACACACCTGCGCTATTATATTTATAAAAATGACGTTCTGTAGCAAAACCGTTAAGATCGGGATTGGTCGTCCATACTTTAAGTGAACCATCAGGGTTGTAAAGAAAATAGTGATTATAGTTTCCGGTTCCCACAAAATTATAAAGCAGGCTTACGGGGTTCCCTTTCGAATTGTAGGTAAATACTCCGCTGACGCTTGTTTGGGTTGTTCCGCCGTAGTAAGTGTAAATGCGCCGCATTTTACATTTGTTCAAATCAACTTCGGCATTCAGACTCGTTGATAGGGACACCGAATCCCGTTTTGTGATTTCTGTCTTGTTACAAGACAAAGAGGTGGTGACAGCGAGACCCATTACAAGGCACGCTGACCAGGGGAATTTAGGCATAAAGTGTATATTGAAGGTTTAGACGCGATGTAACCGGATAGTGGAGAAAAGACATATTAAAGGTAATCGGTATATGCCGTTCCATCAAAATTTAAATTTCCCCAAACGGCCCGAAAGTACTAACTTCCCTACCCGATTTTCCTCTCTTATAGCCTTTAGAAAATACCTGGCCGGAAGGCCACATTTTACATATCCTTTCAGATTCCTTATTGTTTAAGAATATCCACGGGAAGCCTGTGTTTTCTCAACAACAACCTTAACTCATGCTTTATCTGAAAGTAGCTGCAGTGATCACATTGATCATCTCCCTGGTCTTATCACCATCAGCAAAACATCCCGAAGGAAGGAAGGATCTCGTAGGCGTTAACACCCGGAGCGAGCCAACGCTAACCGTTCAGGCTGCACCTGCACAGTGCAAAGCCATACTCGACGGCGGCGTGCAATGTGTAGAGAAGGCCACGCACAAAGGATTTTGTACGCAGCACTTCAAAGAATAGCTGTCAGGCTAAAGATTTTTCTTTGTTCAGCAAACTGTTTACAGCGGTAGTAACCTGCTCGCGCGTAAATGGCTTTGTGAGAAACAGGTCAGCTCCATTTTCAAGCGCTACATCGCCAGCCGACGGATCATAACCTGTGAGCATTATAATCCCCGAAGAGGGAGAAAGCTTTTTCACAACCTGGATGAAATCCACTCCAAAGCCATCAGGCAGTTTATTATCCAGCAGCACTATTTCAGGCTTTTCAGTTTGCAGATATTGCGTGGCGCTGTGAAGGTTTTTTGCGTGGTCTACCTGGTGGTCCTCATCCTGCAGGATGATGTTTAGCAAAAGGCACATGTCGCCTTCGTCTTCGATAATGAGCACCTTCTTTTTTTGGGGTGATAAGGGGCTATCCATTGCAGTAGTATTTAAAATTTTAAATAATGAACATTTATGAACATCATGGTGTGATTAACCAAGAGAGCGGATCCATCGGTGAGCAATGCATTGGCCTGTTTAATTTTGCCCTTTATCTCATTCCAATGGCCTTTTAATTCGAGTCGATCCATAAAGATGTTTTTTATAACCCCATAAAAATTCTATGCCAACACAATTCTGTTCTTCACCGCTAACTTCACCACCTCCGGGAATATTCATTCCGAAGAATACATCGGTCGGCTGAACGGTAGCGCATGAACAAAATATTAATGCTGTTATTAAGCAGAAGTTTGTGTAATTACGCATACGATTGCATATTGTGGCGAAGGAACAGGAGAAATTATTAATTTAAGTGATAGAATAAAAGAATTATTATGGGAAAAACAGGACGCAGATCATTTTTACAAAAAAGCGGCGCAGCGTTGCTGGCCGGAAGTTTTGCATTGGATCTTGTGAATCCGAAACGCGCGTATGCTTCGGCAGCGGATTCGTTGAAGGTTGGCCTGGTAGGATGTGGCGGTCGTGGTACCGGTGCCGCTATGCAGGCGTTGCAGGCTGATCCCGGTACGGTAATCACGGCAATGGGCGACATATTCCCCGCGCAGATGGACATGGCGATAAAGGAACTCACCGAAGCTTTCCCTGACAGGGTGAAACCAACGAAATTCACCGGCTTCGACGCTTATAAAAAAGTAATTGACTCGGGCGTTGATGTGGTTCTTCTGGCTACACCACCCGTATTCCGTCCGGAACATTTTTCGGCGGCAGTAAATGCAGGCAAACACGTATTTGCTGAAAAACCGGTGGCCATAGATGCCCCGGGTGTTCGAAAAATTTTGGAATCTGCAAAAAAGGCGAAAGAGAAAAATCTCTCCGTGGTATCAGGCTTTTGTTTCCGTTACGATTTTGCCAAACG
>JAEUVS010000067.1 GCA_016786745.1 Chitinophagaceae bacterium
TACAACTGTCCCAACCAGGCCGCTTCCGTATCTCTTACGTTATTATCCAGAACAATAAAAGGCAACTTCAATATATTAGGCACGAACAACAATGAACTCATACTCATTCCATGGTTTTCAATAACGGGTTTACCGAACAGAACGGTGAACATAAATGGTAACCTGAATATACAGGGCAACTCGGTTGTATCTGTCGCTCATAGTGACGGCCCCGAAGAGGAATACTTCTTAAATGTGGGTGGCAACCTTGTGATGGGTGGAACCAGTTTAAGTCTCTTCACCGGTACTTTTATCAACTCGAAACCTGTAAAAGTTTCTGTAGCCGGTCACATTCAGCATACCGCCGGTACTATTGGTGTATCGTCATCAGTTGTTAATGAAACAACGGACCTCTATGTTATTGAACTCAATGGTACATCCAACCAAAACATTAGTACAGTTACCGGTTCATTCGACAACGCCGGCAACCAGGTAACATTAAGAATGAATAACTCAGCAGGCGCAACATTGATGAATTCCCTGCAGGTTGGTCGAATTGATTTTAGTTCCGCAAACAAAGGAGTACTCAGCACCGGCTCCAATATATTATATGTTGCCAACGCAGCGCCGAATTCAGTTTCGTCGAAGGTGGTAAATTCTCCATCCGCTACAGGATATGTGAATGGAATCGTTCGCAGGAGAACAAGCTCTACAGAACCATTTGTATTGCCAACAGGCGCCGCTTCAGGTTACCGCCCGGTAACTCTAATTCCGTCTTCGACCACGACTACAACATTCCAGGCCACACATTTCAATACCGGTTATAGCGATTTGAGTGTAGCCTCACCACTTGAAGGAGTTACACCCGATTATTACTGGACAATCGACCGCATAAGCGGTACTGCAGATGCGGCGGTGCAACTATCTGTACCCGGCCAGGTTACAGGCTCACAAGCTGACTATGCACTTGTTATAGCGAAATATAATGGCATTGATTGGGTCAACGAAAAAGGATCAACGGGGTTATCCGTATCTCCCGGCGATGCCTCTTCCGGTACTTTGCGTTCGCAGGTACAGACAAGTTTCAGCCCGTTTACAATCGGTTACGCATTGGCAAGCGCATTACCTACGCATCTTGTTTCATTTACGGGAAGGAAAGCTGCGAAAGAAACAATCGAATTGAAATGGCAGATCACCGACAACAGCACACCTGAAAGATTCGAGGTAACCCGTTCGTCCGACGGAGTGAACTTCGTGAAGATTGGTTCAGTTGCTGGCGCAGAGTATGTAAGGTCATATGGCTTTACAGATAATTCAATTCTTGCAGGTAACAACTACTATCGCTTGAGAATGCTTGACAAAGATGGTGCGGTTACGTTTAGCACGATCGTAGTAGTGTCGAATGGTGCGCAGGGTGTTTACCTGAACTCTGTAACTCCATCCGTAGTTCAGGGTAGAACGAGATTGAATATTCAGTCTTCAGAAAACACCAGCATGCAGCTGATGGTAACAGATATAAATGGAAGAATAGTTCACAAACAGAGCATTTCATTAAGTAACGGCAGCCAGGATGTTTGGCTCGACGTGTCACGATTCTCTTCAGGAGTGTTCCAGGTGACTGGATTCGTGAAAGGTGTAAAAACCGCCACGTTGAGGTTTATTAAACTGTAACGAACTGTTGTTTTTCCCTTGGAATAGGGAGGGGTGCGACGATACCTTGCGTATATGTCGCACCTTTTTTATTTTATATTATTTGTAGGATTCCTCGCACACCAAACTGCGTTTTCTCAAAAGAAATGGGATGGCGGTGGTGGCAGCAATCTGTGGAGCAACGCGTCGAACTGGACAGGCAACACGCTACCAACCGCAACCGACGATGTTGTATTTGATAACTCTCTTCTTGCAGGAAACTATACGGTTGTACTTCCGTCATCCGCTGTTACAGTAAAAAGCATAACCATTACACCGAATCCTGGAAGAACAATTGACGTAACACTTCCGTCTTCGAACACTGCCGTGCCCGGGCTTACGGCCAACGGACCCGGCTATGGGTTAACAATTAATAGTGGCGGTACTTTCCGTAATTCTTCCGGTAGCTCAAGCGGAAACACCGTCAGGGTTACAGACTCCATCAAAATAAATAATGATGGAAAATATATTCACAACAGTGCAAGCGCGCATACATCAAATGTGCAGGTCTTGTCGTTAGCGTCCGGAACAGAACGCGGTATACTCGAACTGGATATTCCCACTGCGTCTTCAACAATTTCTTTCAGCGGCCGGACTTTTGGAAAACTTGTTCTCAGATCAACGGCTGCAGGTGGCACATGCAACTATACAGCTGCAGGAACAAACAGGGTAATGATAAGAAACGGATTGGATTTAGGTGCAGGCGTAACGTTTAATCTCAATTGTTCCGATACAATTTTTGTTGGAGGAGATTTTATACAGGATGCTGGAACATTAAATCTTGGCAATTCCACGAGATCCGTGGTGTTGAGCCTGCAACAAACAATTACGCAGAATACAGGGGCCACGATCACAGAAACAGGATCCGGTGTACAAACGGTTCTGATCAATGGAAGCGGATTGCAACTCGTCACGATGAGAGGAACGATTGCCAACCAGGTTGGCATCGTTAAAGATGGCGGGGGACTCGCTTTGTTAAAAGCCCCGTTAACGCTCTCGTACAGGTTTTCGTTAAAGAGCGGTAGAGTAGTTACATCGCAGGGTTTGATCACCTTGACGGCTGCATGCACGTTAACGGCTGACTCACTGGCTGACCAAACCTTTATTGATGGTCCGTTGAAAAAAGATGGCCTCGTCAATCAATCATTTCTTTTTCCGGTAGGAAAATCAGGTACGATGCGATGGATGCAGATGCAAAATGCCACAGGAAATTTTACTGTTGAATACTTCCGGGCAGATCCGCACACATTGAGTAATGGACATGGCACCGGGGTCCATCATTTTTCCCAGGTTGAATATTGGGATGTAACCACAAGTGCAGGTGCGACGTCAAAGATTAAATTGTCGTTCGTGTTGCCGGGAAGTGGAATGGTGACGAATCTTTCAAGTCTGAGAGTGGCTCGGTTGATAAATGGAACATGGGAAGATGCAGGGAACTCAAATGTTGCCGGCACTCCCGGTTCGGATGGATGGGTTAGCAGCAACGCTGCGAGCGGGTTTTCGGCGAGTAGTAAATCATTCGCTCTGGCCAGTGCCAGTGGCCAGGAAAACCCGCTTCCTATTTCATCTCTGCAGTTGAAAGCTGAAGTGCGCGAACAGGCGATCCGTTTTTCATGGAAAGCAAATCCAGACATTAACATCAGTAAATTTTATTTGCAGCTTTCGGATGATGGAACCAAATTCTCCGAAGTGCAGGCAATCGACAGAACAACACATATTTTAAACTACAGTCCGGTTAAGGCGGATGGATACTATCGAATGGTTGCTATCAGCGATGAACACCACGAGTATACCAGTAACGTTTTGTATTTACGAAAACCAATAACAAACGGGATATCAATTTTAGGTTCGAATGTGGTGTCGTGTCAGTTACTGTTAAATAATAAAGGTAGTCGGCCCGGTATGGTTCAATTGTTTGACGCTTCGGGGAGAAATGTAAAAGTGTTTCGCATAGGATCGTCGTTTGGAGTAATCAGTTTAAATGTTTCGGATCTGAAAGCCGGATGTTATTACCTGAAATCAAAAGATAACAGTGATTTTGGAAACACGTTGAAGTTTATTAAGCTTTAACTGCTGGTTTGCTGGCCAGGTTGAATGCCTTCAGGATTTTGCTTACCCGCTTTTTGTAGCGGTCGAGAGATGCCTGTTCATGTAAGATAAACGGATTGTCGTGGAGACTGCCGACAACTTTATCCATTTCCTTTTCGTTGCCATACACCATGAGACGAAATGGATTGAGATAATCTTTTTCGCGGGATTTATAAATATTTTCGACCATCCATTGCCTCGTCTTTACACTATCCTGCAAAAGAAGTTTTAAATCTTCTTTCCTGGAACGGGTGATGGAAAGACCGGAAATTTTTTTAAGCGCAGCCAGTGCATGTGATAATTTTTCTTTGTCGTACCTGGCAGCCTGCTGAGTATAAAACTCATGAACATCATCCCAGGATTTTATCTTTCCTGATTTGATGTGATCAAGAGTTTTGTCAAGGTTTTCCTTGCGTACAAGCTGACCGCCTATATTTCTCCATTCGGAAGAAGACGGGCGGGGAAGATGCGATACCAGTTCGTCAATGGATGTTATTTTATTCTCCTGGATAAAATCAATCAATAATGAGCCGGTATAAAATCGCACGAGTTCTTTGAAAAGATGGTAAGCTGATGGTACTTTCAGCAACTTCACTGCCCTGTTTGTATTCTCGAAGTCGGGAGCAACTATATCCAGGTTTTTAAGAGATGCGTCGTTCTTCTCGAGAAGGTCACGTCCGATTTCTTTTGCATCACCCGATGAGCCATTGTATTTTCTTTTCCAGGCTTCCCCGGTGAATTGTTCGAACAGGTCCAGGGAACTTAGAATTTCGTTGATGGTATCAGGAGCGAGGAAATCATATTCAATGAGCTGCTTTTTTTCAGTTCGTTTATCGCGGTCTGAATATTTCCATGAATTGCGTGCGAGTGCGTACATGTTATACATAAACCAATAGCCCGGCATCACAACCAGCGCATCGTTCGAGACGTCGTTACTCACAAGCGAAAATGGTACAGGTATGTTCAGCTCAGCAGGATAGTCGCCCTTTGCGACAATGGTAAACGATCCGAATTTTGAATTGTGCTTCAGGCTCACGCATAGCCCGGGCCAGAAGCCACGTCCTGCAACCACTTCGCCATCGGGACTGCGAGAATTATGATTGGAACCGATTGTTGCGCCTGCAGCGATATTGGTTTGCCCTTTCAGTAGGGCCGCACATAAAAAGGAATTATTATGGTGCTGCTCATGGAAAGGAAAAATCAATGAGTTCAGCACTTCGCAACATGATATAGTAGAATTGTTGCCGAGATAAGAGTTGATCAAACGCGCGCCATATTTCAACTGCGAATGGGATGCCATAAAAAAGCGCACCGCTTTCACCCCATAAAATATGCGGCAGCCATAGTCAATAATCCCGTTTACCAGTTCGCAGCCTTCGCCTATCTGGGAATTGGCGTCAGCGGACGAATTAACGGTGAGGTTTTTTAGTTTGTTGGCTCCTTTGAGATATGCATCACTGCCGATATTGACGTCTTTGATGATCTTGCAGTTTTTTATCACCGTGCGATCACCGATTACGCCGTAGTACCCTCTCTGTGTGTCGAATCTTTTTAGTGTGAATTCCCGGAAGCGTGCCTGCATTTTCTCATCGTCGCGGAAACGGGTCCATAAATAAGCATCGCCGGGAAGCATGCCATCGAACGGGATGATTTTTCTGCCGCCATTCTCATTGCACACCTCGAGCCATATCCGCAGCGACTCGGGTTCGCCCTCTTTCAGCGCACCATTCCCGAACTTTGCGGCATCGGTTGTGGCGAGCTCGTTGACATTTACGATGATCACCTCATTACCGACCACGTAATGAGAAATATAATTGCAGTTGTCAACAACTACATTGTCGCCGAAGTCGCAGGAAATGATAGTGCTGTTGAATAAACCCACCGGCCTTCGCAGGTTTTTAAATTCGAGATAGTAAGGCTCGAGTTTTCCGATTCTTACCAGTCCATAAAATTTACAATCCTGAACCTGTTCAGGGGTAAAAGCATCAGAAACGAGAATGTTGTTCCAGTTGTCGGAGGTGTTGCGGTTTCTTACGAGTACTTCAATTTCAAACGCGGTAAGTCCCCGGTATTTTATGCCGTTATTATTCTGCCTGTTCCTTAGGAAATATTCATCATTTCCACGGGGCAACATATCCTTAGGGATAAAGTTGTACCCGAGGGTATTGACCGGGTTTTTCTTGATTGAGTTCATTGGAAAATCTTTTTCATGTCGCGCGATCTAATTTTTCGCCTCACCCCTCACGTCTCACGCTTCACGTCACTCCACTGTCACACTCTTCGCCAGGTTCCTCGGTTTGTCCACATCCGAGCCTTTCGCAACTCCAACATGGTACGCCAGCAACTGCAAAGGTATCGTACTGAGCATCGGCGCAACAAGTTCATCTGCTTCCGGTACTTCGATCACATCATCGGCGAGGCCGGTAATTACTTTGTCTCCGGATGTAATTACAGCGATAACTTTTCCTTTGCGCGCTTTGATTTCCTGGATGTTGCTCACAATTTTTTCGTGGTAAGAATCTTTGGTGGCAACAATCACCACAGGAAGATTTTCATCTACGAGGGCGATAGGGCCGTGCTTCATTTCCGCGGCTGGATAACCTTCAGCATGTATGTAAGAAATTTCTTTGAGCTTAAGCGCGCCTTCAAGAGCTACAGGAAAGTTATACCCGCGGCCAAGATATAACGCGTTATTTGCGTCTTTATATTTCGTCGCAAGTTTCTTAATGCTGTCGTTTGATTCGAGGAGTGTTTTTACTTTATCCGGAATTTCATGAAGTTCACTCAGCAAATGCATGAAACGCTTCTGATCGATCGTGCCTTTTTCCTTCGCGATCTTCAAAGCGATCATCGTAAGAATAGCGAGCTGTGCTGTAAATGCTTTTGTGCTGGCCACACCAATTTCAGGTCCCGCGTGTGTGTATGCTCCGGCATGCGATATACGCGCGATTGAAGAACCCACCACGTTCACTATTCCGAAAACAAACGCGCCATTTTCTTTGGCTCTTTCAATAGCTACAAGCGTGTCGGCCGTTTCGCCGCTCTGTGAAACAGCGAAAATAACGTCGCCTTTATTTACAATCGGGTTCCTGTACCTGAATTCGGAAGCATATTCCACTTCAACAGGAATTCTGCAAAGTTCTTCGATAATATATTCAGCGATCAGGGCCGCGTGCCAGCTTGTTCCGCACGCGATAATGATAAACCTGCCCGCGTTTTTCAGTTGTTCGATATTCTTGTCAACGCCAGCCATCCTGATATATCCTTCACGCGCGTCCATTCTTCCGCGAAGGCAATCGAAAATAGTCTGAGGCTGTTCGAATATTTCCTTTAACATGAAATGATCGAAACCACCTTTTTCAATTTTCGCGAGTTCAAGATCGAGTTTCTGGATGAATGGTGTGATTTTTTCGTTTCCGAGATTTTTCAACACCAGCTCTTCGGGCTTGATGATCGCGAGTTCATAGTCGTTTACATACACTACTTCTTTGGTGTATTCGATGATCGGTGATGCATCCGACGCAAGAAAATGTTCGCCTTTGCCAATACCGATCACGAGCGGGCTTCCCTTACGTGCAGCTATCAGTGTGTCGGGATTATCCTGGTCAATTAAAACAATTACATAAGCGCCTACAACACGCTTCAACGCGATTCGCACCGCTTCTTCAAGACCTACCTTATTGTTGACCTGGATATCTTCGATAAACTTCAGGAGTACCTCAGTATCGGTGTCGCTCGTAAACTTGTAACCCTTGTTGATCAGCTCATGCTTTAGCTGGTTATAATTTTCGATGATACCGTTATGGATCATCGCGAGGCGACCGTTCGCTGAAATATGCGGGTGCGCGTTCCTGTCGCTGGGCTCGCCATGAGTGGCCCAACGGGTATGACCAATACCACTGGCGGAATGAACGTCTTTGCCGATAAGCGATTCTTCGAGCTCTGCAACTTTGCCTTTTCTCTTGTAAACTTTTAGTCCTTCGTTGAGGAGAGCGACTCCGGAACTGTCGTATCCGCGGTATTCCAACCGCTTCAATCCCTTTAGGATAACGGGGTAAGCCTCTCTATGTCCAATGTAAGCAACAATGCCGCACATAAATGATAAAATTGATTAATATCTGAGGTTTCTTACAATAACGCTAAGAAACTTAAAATTAATATGCTACACAAAGGTTTAAAGCAATATTCCCTTCATGAACGTAAACGCAAGAGAAAAGTAGATTAACAGGCCTGTTACATCTACAAGCGTAGCTACGAATGGAGCCGATGATGTAGCAGGATCCGCGCCAAGTTTTTTGAGAAAGATGGGCAGCATCGAACCCGAAATGGTTCCCCATAACACCACACCTATCAGGGAAAACCCGACGGTCAAACCAATTAATGCCGCATGATCTCCATAGGTATGGAAGATTGAATTCCAAACGATTACTCTGAAAAAACCGATCGTACCCAAAACAATTCCGAGGAGAATACCCGACATGATTTCACGGCGAAGCACGCGCCACCAGTCACTCAACGTTATTTCACCGACAGCCATTGCCTGGATAATTAATGTTGACGCCTGCGATCCGCTGTTCCCACCGCTCGATATAATTAGGGGAACAAACAACGCTAGCACCACCGCTTTCGCGATTTCATCTTCAAAATATCCCATCGCCGAGGCGGTAAGCATTTCACCAAGAAAGAGTACAATAAGCCAGACAACCCTTTTCTTAAACAACCTCGCGATAGGAATTTCGAGATAGGGCTCGTTGAGGGCTTCGGTACCACCGATTTTCTGCATGTCTT
>JAEUVS010000100.1 GCA_016786745.1 Chitinophagaceae bacterium
TGACCGGGACGCTCTTTTTTCACACTTACAATAATGCACGGAATGTCGATGGCCAGTAACTGGTCATTTATCTTCCTGATCTCTGGAAATATTGATTTTATCTTTTCCTGATCTATCTTTTTTTCAAATTGACCTGCCACCGGTTCATCCTTCTCTTCTTCAAATTTGAATGTACCATCAATACACATCTTTCCACCAAACCCAAGTTTGCTACAGCTATGATCCAACACATCCATAGGTCCCTGCGAAAAATAGATATCGGTTGCGGGGTTCATGTTTTTGAAAACTTCCTGCGCCACTTTTTTGTAGTCCGATAAACGGAACTCATCATTATTCGAAGAATCAGGCGAACCGGTAAGGACCAATATTTTATTGAACATCATTTGTCCCGCACCCCACATCGCATTCATTACTTTCTGACCCTGCCCTGCATATTCCTTATTTATTTTGGTGATCACCAGGTTGTGAAATACGCCTTCAACAGGCATCTCCATATCCACAATTTCAGGCACCATCGTCATCTTTATAGGAGCGAGAAATATTCTCTCCGTAGCCTTTCCTAACCATGCGTCTTCCTGTGGTGGAATACCAACAATAGTAGCCGGGTAAACCGGGTTCTTTTTATGCGTGATAGCTGTTATATGAAACCGGGGATACCAGTCTGGTAACGAATAGTAGCCTGTGTGATCGCCAAAAGGTCCTTCCCAAATCAGCTCATCGTGCGGATCTACATAACCTTCTATGACTATGTCGGCATCGGCAGGCACTTCGATATCCTGTGTGAGACATTTCACCAGTTCGACTTTTTTCTTCCTTAGAAATCCGGCGAGCATGTATTCGTCTACATTCTCAGGAAGCGGAGCGGTCGCGGAATACGCATACACCGGATCCCCGCCCAAGGCCACCGCAACAGGCATTTTTATTCCCAGTTTTTTGTATTCGTTGAAATGTTTCGCGCTCACCTTGTGTTTATGCCAGTGCATGGCCGTCAACGTCGGTCCAAACACCTGCATGCGATACATGCCAACATTTCTTGACTTTGTCAGCGGATCGCGCGTATGGATCACCGGTAGTGTCACAAAAGGTCCGCCATCCTTCGGCCAGCAAGTGATCACCGGCAGTTTTGTAATATCGGGGTAGCTCATTACTACCTCCTGGCACTCTCCTCTTCCACTTCTCGACTTAGGCATCCACGAAGCGAACTCACCCAATTTTGGAAGCAGTTTCAGTTTGTCGATGATATTTTCCTTCGGAGCCGAAAGGAGCTTAAAAAGGCTTTCGATTTCCCTGGCCGTATCGTCGAGGTGCGATACGCCAAGCGCAAGGCAGATCCGCTTTTCGCTGCCGTATGCGTTCATCAGTACAGGCATATTATAACCCGTATTCTCGAAGAGAAGCGCTTTTCCACCGCCCGGGGTTTTACTCATGCGGTCGGTGATCTCGGCCATTTCGAGCCGGGGATTGACGTAAGTTTTTATTCTGAGGAGTTCCCCGGCTTTTTCTAACGTGTCGATAAAATGCTGCTGGTTCCGATATGCCATCGGCAAAATTAAGGTTCTTCTCTAAAGTGCCTTCGGACAATCTACGCTGCCGCGTTTGCCCTTTCCTCCAAAGAAGCTGGCCTGGTTCCTTGTGAACAGTCCAATAGAAAGTGTGATCCCGGAGAAGTAATACCAGTCTTTAAAGTCGGGACCGCCCCTTACGGTTCCATCTGCGGGATAAGGCAGGTTTACATCCTTTAATTCATTCGAGCGGAATGCGAGCTCCACAGCTTTCGGTCCCCTGGCTGCAAGAAGGAAATCGCGGTCCACATATTTTGTACTCACGTCGTCGAGGTAATCCGTAAACGTTTTTCTCATACCTATTTCATAACCCAGGTAAGTATTATCGTTAATCTTTACCCTCACCCCCACGCCAAATGGTATAGATAACTGAACATTGTTATACCTCTTTCTATCGGGATATTCAGGGAGTCCCTGGCCTTCGGTGCTAAGATTCCTCAGGTAGAATTTCGCGCCCGTTGAGTCAAAAGTATATGGGTTGAAGCCAAAAATAGCGAGGCCCGCAAACGCATATGGTGTGGCTTTTTTCTCCGTAAGGTCGAAGAGAGAATAGTCTACTACGAGACTTGCGTCGTATAAGGGTGATGTAAAGTTGAGGTTTCGCTGCCTGTTGAGAGCTTTGGGACTGTATTTATCGTTTGCACTGAGTTTTCCCGCTACAAGACTCGCGCGTATGAGTACCTTCGGCATTACCTCGTAGCTGAGACCCAGGCCGAAGGCTACGTGCGACTGATCAATGGTAAACCGGCTCTCCTGCAGGTCGCCGCTATAGTTGGAAAACCCGCCAAATAAATGGAGGCTTACCTGTTGTTGCGACATACTCGATATGGGAACGAGGAATAGAATAGCGAGAATCCTGAGCATAGTTTACAGTTAACAGTGTGCGAATTATCTGCGTTTTGCCAGGATTGGATGGAGCCTTAAAAGGGTAGGAATTACCTTAAAACTAACAATCATATGTCGAGATGTCAACTATTGAGGCAATTATCCCGAAATTTTAACAAAAATAAGATTCCGGCCGGGTTTCATGCCTTTTTCCGCCTGTTGAGCACGTAGCTGAAATTCTCATCTCCATTGAAAACGGCCCCTTCTTTGTTCATGAAGAAAAGCACATTTTCATCACCGGAAATAAGTGACATCGGCTGTCCTTTTACAGGTTCGAGCCTGATGACTCCGGAACTGTCTATGCTCCATTTACCGTTTATAAGGTTTGCCCGTTCCAGCGTTCTGTTGAGCACGAATGTTCCGGAACGGTACGATGAAGAGTCTTTTGTCAAGGTCAGCAGCCATTTTAGCTTGAAGCAACCGGACGGCGCACCAAAGTTGTATTCTTCCGATATTTCCTGGCAGGGTGTTCTGCCTTCAAAAATAGTTATGCTGTCTTTGAATGCTCTGAGTGGCGACTTTATAGCAAGCGGTCTCGCAATTGTTGTTGTATTTTTTTTCGTTAACGTATAGCTCCAGCCACCGTTGCCGACCATAAGGGTCCCGTCGTTTGCGACAACATGGAGAAGTTGATCGTTGATCATTTTGAGTGATAATCCTGCACCCGGTCCTGTTCTTAATGTATAGGTCGCTATTCGGTCTATTACTGCTACCTGGTAGGCACCTTCGAATTTTACTTGTGTGCCGCCGTTTTTAAATCCTAATGTATTTGGTTGGCTCTCGCCGTAGGTTATGGTGAGAATAAACTTTCTTGGTTGTCGGAGTTGCAGGTCCCACCTGATGAAGTCGATGGGTGTTGAATGAGATATTTTAAGTGCAGTTCTTACCTGGGGATCCGCGGGTGTGCTGCCGGTGTATTCTTTCTGTGCAAATGTTGTGATGAACAATAGCATTGCAACAAGAGCACAGGTTAATGGTTTTACCTGTGTGTGGATATATTTCATTGGCTCATTTTTCAAAAAGGGCTTTGAAGAAATTTCACATATTCAATCTCCACATGCGGTCGATTTGAAATATTGTGGCCGGAAACAATTACGGGCCACTCATAAATATACGCAACGCGGTGAAAGTCTTCTTGTGCATCAGTCGGCCTTATACTTTCCAGATAATTGAAGTGTATCAAAAACGCACAATTACGATAGCAAAAGCGAACGGTCTCCTACCACCTGTACTTTATTCGCATTATGTATCAATCATATACATTCCGGCATAAAAATTCACGACAGAACTCTCCTGTAACTGACACTATCGATGAAAAAAAAGTAAAACCGAACATCAAAATCTCTCTATCATGTTCAGAAATTATTTCAAAATAACGTTTCGCAACCTGGTTAAGAATAAAGCTTTTTCACTAACTAATATTCTTGGACTTGCCATCGGCATAACCTGTTTCATTTTAATTTTTCTATGGGTGCAGGATGAACTTTCATATGATAAGTTTCATGTCAATCACAATAATATTTACCAGGTAATGGCCAACCGGAATTTTAATAATGAAATAATTACCGACAACGCTATGGCGTTACCACTGGCCAACGCTATTCAAAATGAAACATCGCAAGTAAAACATGCTGTTGTAACAACATACCACCAATCGCACATACTGCGATATAAAGATTTAAGTCTCAAAAAGTCAGGATACACAGTAAGCGAGCATTTCTTTAATATGTTCTCCTGGAATTTTATCAAAGGGAACGCTCAAACAGCAATTGCCGACCGTATTCCATTGTGCTTACGAAATCCGCCGCTAAAGCGCTTTTCGGCAATGAAGAGCCGATTAATAAAACAGTGAGATTAGATTTAGATGGCGGAACCGACATGAAGGTTACTGGAGTTGTAGAGGATGTGCCCGGCAATTCAACATTCCAGTTCGATTACATCATACCATTTAATTATTCCAACGAAAGCTTAAAAACAGCCATGGCGCAATGGCGAAACTCTTCATGGAATGTGTTTATACAAACCCAGGAAGGGGCAAACATGATTTCTTTTGATAAGCTTATTAACAATATCCAGCATCAGCATTTTCCTGAAGATAGAAGTATCAGCACTTATTTTACTTTCCCTATGGACAAATGGCGGCTGGAAAGTGAGTTTAAAAATGGAAGAGTATCAGGTGGTATGATCGAATATGTGCGGTTGTTCAGCATCATTGCCGTAATTATTTTGCTGATTGCCTGTGTTAATTTCATGAACCTTTCTACTGCGCGTTCAGAAAAAAGAGCAAAAGAAGTAGGCATACGGAAAACCTTAGGTTCAGGCAAGAGCCAACTGATTTTCCAGTTTTTTTTAGAATCGATCATACTGAGTACAATTGCTTTTGTAGTAAGCATTGTTGCTGTTTACCTGTTATTGCCTGCATTTAATAGTTTGGTAGACAAAAATCTTTCGATTTCTGTATCTCAACCCAATTCCTGGTTGGTGGCAGTGGTATTGATAATTTTTACTGGTATTGTAGCTGGCAGTTATCCTGCGCTGTACCTCTCTTCATTTAAGCCCGTGAAAGTGCTAAAAGGAATTGTCGTATCCGGCAAGGAAACTGTCTTACCCAGGCATATTCTCGTAGTAGGCCAGTTTGCCATTTCCATTCTGCTTATTTCTTCTACTATTGTTATTTACCGTCAGATCCAGCATGTCAAAAATCGTGATCTGGGTTACAATCCTGATAATCTCATCATGATTCCTGCATCCACCGATACCCGAAAGAATTTCAGTGCAATTAAAGATGAATTGATAAAAAGTGGATTGGTGCGTTCTATGACCCAGTCGTTTTCTCCCATCACAGAGGTATGGTCGAAGTCCCCGGCGCCTGACTGGAGTGGAAAACCCGCGGGTAGCGTACTGACTGTAAATAATATGCGTGCCGATGTGGACTACACAAAAACAATGGGGGTAAAGATAATTGAAGGGAGAGACTTTTCTGGTATGCCATCGGATTCGTCTGCGGTACTTCTAAATGAAGCTGCTGTGAGAGCCATGGATTTAAAGAAACCTGTAGGGACGAAGTTACGCGGAGGCAACCGTGAGTTTACAATTATTGGGGTTACCGCCAACATTGTGATGGAGTCGCCCTATGAACCCGTGGCCCCGATGCTGATATGGTTTAACCCTGCGAGGTCTAATACTATCAGTATAAGACTAGCTGCAACTGTAAAGCCACAGGATGCTTTAAAGTCTATTGAAGCAATTTTTAAAAAGCATAATCCGCTTATCCCCTTCGAGTATAAGTTTGTAGATGAGGAGTTCAGTAGAAAATTTCTGACAGAGGCAGTAATCGGCAAAATTACCAGCATTTTCGCAGGACTTGCCATTTTTATTTGTTGCATCGGCCTTGCGGGCCTTGCCTCGTACACAATCGAAAAGCGCATTCGTGAAATTGGTATAAGGAAAGTATTGGGTGCAAGTGTTCAACAATTGCTAATGTTGATTTCAAAAGATTTTTTAAAGCTTGTATTGATTGCCTTTGCGGTTTCCGCGCCATTAGCTTCGTGGTTTATGAATAACTGGTTGGAAAAGTACCCTTACCGCACAAGTACGAGTTTTTGGCTGTTTGCTGGCGTTGGTTTAGCTACAATTTTATTGGCATTAATAGTTATCGCGTTGAACACAATAAAGGCCGCCATTGCCAACCCTGTAAAGTCGCTGCGAACAGAGTAATATAAAGTGAAAAGCAGAACCGTGACATCCACGACGATGCCTCTTCGTTATTGATCTCGTAACCACTTTCTAAACAAGCTGATTAAGCTTTCTAATCACTTTTTTAACGTACATTTGCCACCCCAAAGGAAGAAAGAGAAACAGAGCGGAGAGCGGCTTCGCACTCTTTCTCTTTCTGTTTCTGAGTATTTCGGGACGTAGCGCAGCCCGGTAGCGCACTTGCATGGGGTGCAAGGGGTCGCTGGTTCGAATCCAGTCGTCCCGACAAAAAGAGGTCAGCATAGCCTCCGCATAAGCGGAGGTTTTTGTTTTTGTAGCGGGTCGGCTCGGGCAAGCGCAGCGATAATAAACAAAAATGCCCGAAGGTTTGTTTACTGCTCATCTTCAGTTTTGGCTCGACGGAACGCTACTGAGCGATAGAATATGTTTTGTATTTTAGTTCATTATTCGGCTTCAGTTGTCGGCTGACGAAATACAGCTAAACGCCAGGCCGTCCAACGTTATCTGCCAACTTATTGCGACACCATTCAAATTTGCAGTCAGACTTTTTCTAAATAGATGAGAAACTTAAAATGAAAAAAATAATTAAAATTTCCTTGCTGGCTTCTCTTGTTTTTTTCGACACAATTAGCACTGCCCAGACACCGGAAGTGCGAAGCAAAATCCTGGCTCGTGCCGCTAAACTTGAATTTAAGGCAACTTACAAAGCACCACCAGGTGATGCACTTTCACTTAATACTGCTGGCTATGCTAAAATAATGTGTTCCGCTGTTTTCATTACAGGTCTAACACCAGAATTTGCTGCTGAGAATGTTGGTTATTTCACAGCTCCCTATGAAGAGAGGGCAAAAGTTGGAAAGCCAATTGTAGATTATGAAAAAAAATCTGTTTCAATTACTCTTCCCAATGGCGTTACCCGGACTGCAGTTTATACAGGCGACCAGGGTTGTGTTTGTTTAGCCCAGGGGAGCGATTCGCTGTACTTCAAACCCGTAAAAGTTACTCGCAATCTACCAGACCCAGCGACTACCCTGTGGCCTATGGGAGATGCGTTGCCAAACACAGACACGCCTTCTGACATCGACATTAAGAAAGTAGCGCAGGCAGTGGATTCTGCATTCACACCAACAGAAGGTCAAACCGCAGCATTTGTTGTAACCTACAAAGGCAAAATTATTGCTGAAAAATACGGCCAGGACATTACTAAAAATACACCGTTAGAAAGTTGGTCTATGGGCAAAAGTCTTTCAGCTACCATACTGGGTATACTGATTAAGAAAGGCATTTATACTTTAGAACAACCAGCGCCAATTCCACAATGGCAAGGCAAAGGCGACGGACGAGCCAAAATCAGAATAATGGACATTATGCATATGTCAAGTGGTTTGTATTGCAGAGCGCCGCTAGACCCGGACTACGATCCTTCGATCGGATACCCAGACCATTTATACTTTTATACTGGCGGAATTAATTCGTTTGAGTATGCTGCCAATCTACCTCAACAATGGCCGCCAAATACTGTGGGTCGTTATCGCAATTGCGACCCCGTATTAATAAATTACCTCAATCGCTTGGGAATAGAAAGCATGGGTGAAAATTATTTCATCTTTCCACAAAAGGAGCTGTTTGATAAGATTGGCATTCGCACCATGGTGATGGAGACTGACCCTTATGGCAACTTTTTGACGCAAGGTTACGAGTATGCTTCCGCCCGCGATTGGGCAAGATTAGGCAATCTTTATCTGCAAGATGGTATATGGAATGGCGAACGAATTTTGCCCGAAGGGTTTACAAAATTTGTAAGTACTCTTGCAGAGCCCTGGGTAGCAGATGGACGTCTCATCTATGGTGGATTATTTTGGGTGAACGGAGATGGTGGCTTCCCAATTCCCAAAGATGCTTACATGATGTTGGGGGCGGGTGGACAGTCTGTAGCGATCATTCCTTCGCATGATTTAGTAATTGTTCGCCTTGGTCATTACAAGGGATGGCGTGACGGACTGAAAGCATTGAACAAAGCTTACTCTTTATTGACAGAAGCTGTACCAGAAAAGAAGAAATAAGAATTCTCTGGCAGTATTAATTAAAACAAAAGTAAAAGGACAGACCGTCGAAGGTTACAATGGTGTTTTGGCAGCGGTAGAAGAATCACTCAACAGGCGCCGGGCTTTATCTTTATTTTAAATTATACTACTCTTCAACCCATACTTCGCACTCAACTCGCGCGTCTTTTTATAAAATGCATCCCGGTAATATTTTGGCACCTCGTACGACTGTGTGAAGAAACGCTCATACTTCTCCAGCAAGTGAGGATAATGTTTTGCTACCGCCCGCAAAACAAGTGTTTTACTATCAGCCGGGCCATTTCCAAAGAGAGTAATCGTTGCAGGAAAAATGTAACGGGCACCCGCATGCTGAAAACTCCGGAACATTTCTTCCAGGTGCTCGCCCGTGTCTGTTATGTATGGAAGCAACGGCATCAAACTTACACCACTATGAAAGCCATCCTGTAAAGCCGCTTCTAAAGTATTTAACCTTCTGGAAGGAGGCGTGGCACCCGGTTCAAAAATCTGCCCGATGCGATCATCAACAGTAGAAAAAGAAAATGTGATAATAGTTCCATAGGGCAATCGATCCCTGAGATCCGCAGGAATTATTGCCCGCTCATTTATCCGGTGCAGCAAATCAAAATCCCTCACTACCAAATCTGATTTTGTAATTATATGAACAGGAAATTTATATTGAAGCACCACTTCAAGTATTTGTCGCGTCAACTGTTCCTCTTTCTCAAACTGGAGGTAAGGATCGGTAGCAGAGGATATCACTATAATACCATATTGCCCTTTCTTTGTCCTGTTACTTAGTTGCTTTTCCAGCAACGCGACAGCATTTGTTTTCACGGAAAGCTTCTCTTCCATATGTGTTCCATACTTGCTGCCCCTTATATAACAATACAGGCAGTTGAATGAACAGCCGCTGTATGGGTTGATCGTATAGTCGTCGAGGAACCACGGATCGCGGCGTTTTGTCTTATTCAATATGGATTTAGCTGTTATTCGTGCGGGCATATTCTTTTTCGACCTTCGTCGCGGTTCGAAGATAGAATTCCGAGCCTGTAAATTCCTGATGAGCAGGTTCGAATTATCCAACCCGGACAGTAACGCCTCGCGGGCATTTCATTCTTGCGCAAAATTGACTCAACTATTAGTGCAATTGCCACACATTCTAATACAGAAAATCATTCATTTAAGACGACAGCAAATCAACCTGAACGGGCACTACGTAGTTGTTGAATTTACAAAAGCAAATTGATGTCGGCCAATTCATCTTCCAACCAAAAAAATTAAGTCTCGTTATTTTTACATAATGAAAGATGTATTGCTGAAACAATATGAATTAGTGAGAGAATCACGCTCAGTTCTGTTCGACTATTGTGATACTGTAAAGCCCGAACATTTCGTACAGGAAGTACCTGGTTTTGGGAGCGGCGGCAGCATGAGGAGCCTTTTGACACATGTTGCCAACAGTTACCAGCATTGGACAGCCGTACACTGCTTTAAGGAAAGCCCGGTACGGATTACTGCAGAAACAGTGAGTACCGTAACAGAAAGTCGTGACTTATATAACCGAATTGATCAGTTGGTCTACCGCCTCATAGAAAGCTATAAAAGAAACTACGATGAGGAGATTTCCGGTCTTACCCAGGGTCGGCTATTTATCGCAAGCCCTTTCAGAGTGTTTTTACATGTAATTACTCATGAATACCATCATAAAGGCCAGATATTGAGCATTAGCCGGCATTTGGGATATATCCCGGTTGATACCGACGTTCTCAGGTAAGACTATTGAAATTCGGGCGCGTGTGGCTAAATTCAGGTCATGATACGTGTTTTCCTTCTTTTGCTTTTCGGACTACTCTCCTACGCTATTCACTCGCAGGAACGATTTATCGGAATAAATAAATCAAATCCAGCCTATTTCAGTTTTACTGACGGTACGACGTACATACCTATCGGGATAAATATGATCAATCCGAGTGGCCGCAATGGGAATAATCCTGATTCGGCTTTTGCCGAAATAGAAAGCTGGATGAGAAATCTGTCGGAGAATGGCGGAAATTATGTGCGGATATGGCTCAGCCAGTCGTTCTGGGACGTAGAGCTGAAGGCCGGCCAGTATGACGAGAAAAAAGCCGAACGCATAGACAAATTTATCGCCCTGGCCCGCAAGTATCACCTGAGAATAAAGCTTACGTTAGAACATTTTCGAAGTATAACACTTGAGGAAAATCCGCAGGGCTGGGCGACAAAATTCGCGTATCACAAGTCGAATGGCGGGCCGCTCGACAGTATCGGCCAGTATCTTTCTACCGCGAAGGGTCGAAAACTTTTCCTCGACAAGGTAGAGTATTATCAAAAACGTTACGGTAGCGATACTTTGTTTTTTGGGTGGGAACTCTGGAATGAAATGAACGCGGTGAAGGGCCCTGAAGATGAAGTGTTCTGGGATTGGAACGACACGATGTTGAAAGTAGTTAAGGAAAAATTTCATGAAAACCTGGTGATGCAAAGTTTAGGCAGCTTCGACGGCGATTATGCAAAACCGTTATACGAGCGATTGATGAAAATGCCGGGAAATGAAGTGGCGCAGGTGCACCGCTACCTCGACCCTGGTGCGCCGATGGAGGTATGCCACGCTCCCATGGATGTGATCTGTGCTTCCGCTGTACGCGATTTGCAGGCTTATCACGCGGGGAAACCAATATTGTTGGCAGAAACCGGGGCTGTTGAGCCGGGACACGCCGGGCCGAGTAAGTATTATCCAAAAGATACTGCGGGAATATTATTGCATGATATTCTCTTTGCACCCTTTTTTACCGGTAGTGCGGGAACGGGTATGAGCTGGCATTGGGAGTCGTATGTTCATAAGAATAATCTCTGGTTTCATTTTGGAAGGTTTAATGAGTCGATAAAAGGTGTCGATCCGGTGAAGGAAGGATTTGTTCCCGAATTTTCCGAGACTGATCATTTCAGAATTTATTCGTTGAAAGGCAAATCATCTGCACTTATCTGGATTAGAGATAAGAATAGCGATTGGCGGACCGAGTTGGATCAGGGCGTAGCAGCAAGTGTGATCAGCAAAGCTGTTGTCAGGTTGCCCGTTTTTAAAAGAGCAAAGTCTGTTGATGTTTACGATCCCTGGAAGAACCAGCATGTAACTATTGATGTGAAAAAGAATTCAATCGCCCTCCCCGATTTCAGGCGTTCTTTAGTGGTGAGGGTTAGCTATTGATTGGTAGTGTCGCAATTTAAATTTAAAAATACATTTCCGCTGGTTCCTCACGCTCGTTCTGCTTCGCAGAACTCGGTTCGGAATGACGTCAGGGTCTTTATGGTCATCCCGAACCGACGCGAAGCGTCGCGTGAGAGATCGGCGGAGACGCAAATTTCAAACTGAGACTCTACTTATTTGTGTTACATTGGGGAAACCATTTTATGAACCTGTTACTACGGTTTTTACTTTTCCTTTTTGTGCCGGTTGCTGTTCCAGCGCAGGTAAAGGTCGACAGTTCCCGTATTTTTTGCGGCCATGAAGTGGCGCTCGATAACAACAATAGGCTTTTGCCGCGAAAAGTTGC
>JAEUVS010000145.1 GCA_016786745.1 Chitinophagaceae bacterium
CGTCGCCCCACCCACATGATACACCACACTCGCGGGACATGAATAAACCAAATATCCCTTCCTCTGCAGCCGCCAGCAAAAGTCAATCTCCTCCTGGTGCGCAAAAAAGAAATCATCAAGTCCACCCAGTTCATGATACAACCGGGCACGCACAAACATCGCCGCACCGCTCGCCCAGAATATCGGCTCAGCAGTATCATATTGTCCTTGGTCATCCTCGCACACATCAAAAATCCTTCCCCTGGCAAAAGGATAACCGAGCCAATCGAGCCAGCCACCACACGCTCCCGAATACTCGAAGTGCGACCGCTTGTCGTATTGAATAAGCTTCGGCTGGCAGGCGCCAATCAACGGATCCTGTTCCATCAGCGCGATCACCGGTTCAATCCACGACGCCTCTACTTCAACATCAGAATTCAACAGCACGTAATAATCACCTTCAATACCTTTCAACGCTTCATTATAGCCTCTCGCAAAACCATAGTTATGCGCCAGCTCAATTACCCGCACCTGCGGATAATAGGATCTCAAAAAAGGAATGGAGTCGTCGGTCGATGCATTATCGGCCACCACCACCTGGAAATTCGACCACGTTGAAGCAATCACCGAAGGAAGAAACCGCTCAAGAAATTTTTGCCCGTTCCAGTTTAAGATAACTATCGAAACAAGTGGTGCCAAATGATTTGGTATATTAAGCAGGCAAATAAACGCTTTTTATAAATTAGATAAATGATTCAACCGCTTTTTAACTGGAAAACCGGACTCGCGATCATTGCCATCGCAATAGTAAGCGGAACAATTTTTTACTCACAGTACCTCGCCAAAAAAATTGCAATCGAGGAACGCATCAAAGTCGAAGAATGGGTTGAAGCAGGAAAACTTTTGGTGAACGACACTTCAGGCATAAGCGTTCGACTCGTAAGCATCATCATCACACAAAATAAATCCATACCGATAATTGTTACCGATGAACACAACAATATCCTCGATCACGTAAATCTCGATTCCACCCAAATAGCCGGCGATCCCAACTACCTGCGCGAACGACTCGACGCGTTCCGGTCGCGCAACGAACCCATTGAATGGATCAATCCCGCCAACTCTTCTGAAAGAAATTTTTATTACTATGGCAACACCTCCCTTTTTAACCAGGTACGCTACTACCCACTCGTACAGTTACTGATTGTAGGGCTTTTCATCACCATCACATTAATTGCCCTTACTACAAGTTTCCGGTCAACCCAAAACCAGGTATGGGCGGGCATGGCCAAGGAAACCGCGCACCAGCTCGGCACCCCGCTAAGCTCATTGCAGGGTTGGGTTGAAATGCTCAAAGACGCTAACGCCGAGACAATGATAGTAAGTGAAATGGAAAAAGATGTGAACAGGCTGAAACTCGTTTCAGACAGGTTCGGAAAAATTGGCAGCACCCCGCAACTTGAAGAAAACGATGTGGTAGAACTGGTGATGAAAATGATTGATTACATCCGGAAAAGAGCGTCGGGCAAGGTGGCATTTTCGGTGGATGTACCCGGCAAAACCCCTGTTGTAGGAAGAATTTCACCGCCGTTGTTTGATTGGGTAATCGAAAATCTTTTGAAAAATGCCCTTGACGCACTGGAGGGAAAAGGCACGATTCATGTGTCGATTACGGAAAACAATTCGGAAATAAACATTGATGTTGCCGATAATGGCAAAGGAATTTCAAAACAAAACATCAGGCAGGTGTTTAAACCAGGTTTTACAACGAAGAAAAGAGGCTGGGGGCTCGGATTAAGTCTTTCAAAAAGAATAATTGAACAATATCACCAGGGACAGCTATTCGTAAAAAATTCCGAGCCCGGAAAAGGCACTACCTTTCGTATTATTTTGAAGAAGTGATAATGGAAAATACAGTTCAGAAAGATCATGTGAAGCAGATATTTGATGCAGCGGTTGAGGCCGTGCAACCCGCCAATATTATACCTCACGTTCTCAATATTCGCGACGGACGATTCCAGGTTGGCGAGGACCTGCTGCCTTTTGAGCATTTCGAAAATATTTATGTTGCCGGCGCGGGCAAAGCCACAGCGGCAATGGCCTACGAGGTTGAGAAGATACTCGGTACGCATCTCACGGAGGGAGTAATCGCCGTACGTGATGTGGTTGACGTTCCATTGAAGTATACGCGCACCATCGTTGGTGGACATCCGCTCCCCGACCGAAACAGTGTAGTTGCCGCTGAAGAGATTGTAAAGTTGCTGGGGAAATTAAAGAAGCATGACCTCCTGATTTTTTTGTTGAGCGGAGGTGCGTCTTCACTCATGATGGATATACCCGAAGGGTTATTTCTACCGGATGTGATCCTGGTTCTCGACAGGCTGATGAAACGAGGCGCAACCATTCACGAGTTGAATGTGGTAAGAAAGCATTTGTCGGAGTTAAAAGGCGGTCAGCTTGTTAAAAAATGTTCAGGCGCGATGGTGGTCGCTTTTATTATGAGCGACGTGATAGGAAATGATCCGCAGTTGATAGGTTCCGGGCCCACCACGGGTGATGAAAGCACTTTTGAAGACGCAATGGGTATTTTAGAAAAATACGATCTGAGGAAAGATGCGCCTTATTCAATTCTGTCTTATTTAGAAAAGGGTATAAATAAAACTATTCCGGCGAACCCGTCACCCGGCGACCCGGTATTTAAACACACCCGGAATAATATCATTGCCGACAACCGGAAGGCGCTGAATGCGGCGAAAGAAAAAGCAGGTGAACTAGGATATGAGGCTCATATTATTACTGATTCATTGTCTGGCTTCGCCGAAGAGGCTGCAAAAGAATGGGTATCGAAAGCAAGCTCGTTGAGAAGAAAAAAGATTTGCATGATCGCCGGTGGCGAAACGACTGTTAAAGTAAAAGGAACCGGAAAAGGTGGGCGCAGCCAGCAGTTTGCGCTTACAGCAGCGGTGGCTTTGAAAAATTCTTCTGAAATTACCTTACTTGCAGCGGGTACGGATGGCAGTGATGGACCAACGGATGCGGCTGGCGCGTTTGCAGACAGTAACACGTATGCGCGTGCAAAAGAACAGGGCCTGGATGCGCAGGCGTTTCTTGAAAATAACGATGCATATCATTTTTTTGAGAGAACCGGCGATTTATTAAAAACCGGGCCAACGAACACGAATGTGATGGATGTGATTGTAACCGTAATTGGATAATTAGCTGCTCCGCCGATCCCTCACACTCGCGGCTTCGCCGCTCGGTTCGGGATGACGAACCCGGAATGAACAACATGCAAAAACAGACCACCCCTCGAATGAAAATTTTCAACACAGAGCAAATCAGGAAATGGGATGAATATACCATCACTCATGAACCCATCGCTTCGATTGACCTCATGGAACGCGCTGCCAAAGCGTGTTTCGACTGGCTGATAGACCATAAATACAAAAACCGCAGTTTTAGTATTTTTTGCAGCAAGGGAAATAATGGCGGAGACGGCCTTGCACTTGCGCGGATGCTTTCCTACACCGGTCACAATGTTGCAGTGTTTATCCTGGAGTTCGGCTACATGGGCACAAACGATTTCCAGGCTAATCTCGCGCGCCTTCACGAAACGGAAGCCAACATCAGTTTTATTTCTTCAAAAGAAAATATTCGCGGCATACGTGAAAACGATGTAGTAATTGACGCGGTACTTGGCTCGGGATTAAACAGGCCTCTCGATGGATTAACAGCTGAAGTGGTTGAGCACATCAACCAGTCGGGCAATGAAATCATTGCTATTGATATTCCGACAGGATTGTTTGTTGATAAAAGTGCGGGGGCCGGCGTTGTTATTCATGCAACGCATACGCTTAGCTTTCAATGTTACAAACTCGCATTTCTGATTAAAGAAAACCAGCAATTCGTTGGAGAACTCCATGTGCTGAATATCGGTTTACATGAAGAGTTTTTGAACAATACATCATCTAACTATACCCTCGTCGACGGCACACTGGCACACCAGTTACTAAAACCAAGAAAAAAATTCTCGCATAAAGGGGATTATGGTCATGGTGCGTTGATTGTCGGCAGTACCGGCCTGATGGGTGCCGCGGTACTGTGCGCAAAGGCTTTCATGCGCAGTGGTGCAGGAAAACTTACCTGTCATATTCCCGCCGAAGGAAATGTAATCATGCAGATTTCTGTTCCGGAAGCGATGAGCAAAATTGAAAAAGGGAATGATCATATCGCATCTGTAAGTTCCCTTGAAAAATACGACGCGGTTGGTATTGGTCCCGGGATAAACCTGTACGATTCTCATTCAAAATTGCTGGCGTCCGTTTTCAAAGAGTATCGTAAGCCGATGGTTATAGACGCTGATGCGTTGAATGTATTATCAAAATCACCGGAGCTGCTTAAACAGGTTCCCTCATTTTCGATATTAACTCCGCATACGCGCGAATTTGAAAGATTATTCGGCAGCCAGGCATCCGACTTCAACAGAATTGAAATAGCGTTGGAAAAAGCGAAAGGGCTCAATGTTATCATGGTGCTGAAAGGTCCGTATACTTTTATTGCCACGCCCGGCGGTATGGGATATTTCAACAATTCGGGAAACCCGGGAATGGCTACCGGTGGAACAGGGGATGTGCTCACAGGATTAATTACCGGTTTGCTGTGCCAGGGTTATCCTCCCGAACATGCAGCTATTCTGGGAGTTTATGTGCATGGCTTAGCAGGGGATCTTGCAGCGTTCTCTCTTTCACAGCAGGCGATGACCGCAGGTGATGTGATTGACTACCTGGGAGAAGCTTTTAAAGCGCTTCAATAAATTTATTTCTGTACCAACTTCTTCATGGCAGAAATCACGCCCGTATGCAGTCCCTCATGAAAATGCATATACACAAGCGCATCGTTAATATTTGCCATTTCAAGTCCTGTGCGGGTTGTCCACGGCGAAAAATCTTTAAAGGCATTTTGCTGGAAATCTCTTTCAAGCTGGTCGAGCGCGGAGAAAAGAAGTTTTTTTATTTCGTCTTCTTCGTCACTTTGAAAAAATGCTTCGGGCTTCGTTCCTGCTGCAAATTTTTTGAATGTTTCTTCCGGAAGGGCAGGTTTGAGACCTGGACGAATGTAGCAGATGGCCTGCTGTGAGGCAACGAGGTGACCGATGTTCCAAAAAATATTGTTGTTGAAACCGTGCGGAATGATATTTAATTTTTCGAGCGACAGGTCTTTGACGCTGTTGAGCACATATGTCCGGGTTTTCCTGATATTGTCAATAAGATGAATCATTGCTTAAAGGTACGTAGCGAATGACCACGATGCCCCCTGGGTGGATGCTACATGTTAATTTTTTTTCAAAAATTGATGCGCAACCAAAAATTTGCATATATTTGCAACCGAACAGTTGCGCATAGAAAATGAAAAAAGATGTATTCCAGGCAATTGCCGACCCCACCCGGAGGGCGATACTTAGCTTAATCGCTGTTAATGCGATGACGCCAAACGCCCTGGCCGAACATTTTGAAATGTCGCGACAGGCGGTGTCGAAACACATACAGGTGTTGAAAGAATCTGACCTGTTGACGCACCGCCAGGAGGGCAGAGAAATTTTTTACCAGGTTCAAACCAAAAAATTAAAAGAAGTGGATAAATGGCTTGAAACTTTTCGCGAGAGCTGGGAAGACCGTTTCAGCAAACTCGACGAACTATTGAAAAAAAATAAAAAATAGACAATCATGGCAGCAACAACTAAAAACGTTACAGTTAACAAAGACGTAGCAAACAAAAAAATTACAGTCGTTCGCGAATTTGATGCGCCCGTGGAGCGGGTATGGAAAGCATGGACAGAAAAAGAATCACTCGACCGTTGGTGGGCGCCGAGGCCATGGAAGGCGGAAACGAAATCGATGGATTTTCGTGAAGGTGGCAGCTGGTTATACGCGATGGTTGGTCCCGATGGAGAAAAACACTGGGCGGCTATGAATTTCAAAAAAATTGAAACGAATAAAGGATATACGGCCGAGGATTACTTTGCTGATGAAAACGGAAAACGTTCAGGCGATCTCCCCGGGATGAACTGGAAAACGACGTTTGCAGGCTCGGGCGATACAACGAAGGTTACGATAGAAATTACGTTTAGCAGGGAAGAAGATCTTCAGAAGATTCTTGAGATGGGCTTCGAGCAGGGATTTCTCGCTGCGTTGGGCAACCTCGACGAGCTGCTGTAACCATAAATATGTATTTCATTCACAAACCCGCCGGGCTGGCGGGTTTTTTTATGGGTCCTCTCCCTTTTCCCTTCTCCCTTCTTCTCCCCCTCTCCTCTTAAAATTCTGGTTTAAAAACTCCATTTCCCTTAATTTTGCGGTCTCTCAAATGCGGAGGTGGCGAAATTGGTAGACGCACTACTTTGAGGTGGTAGCGCCTTAACGGGCGTGGGAGTTCGAATCTCCTCTTCCGCACTTCTGAAACCCGCCCCTGGCGGGTTTTTTAAAATACTAACCGCCTGAAAACCGAGCACTTAACTTTTACAAGATTCGTTGCCGCGATAGTCATCGTTTTCTTCCATTTCGGCGTAGACGCCCCTCCATTCGATAATAATTTCTTTCGCCCACTGATTGTTAACGCGGGCCTGTCTGTAAGCTATTTCTTTATTTTATCTGGATTTGTAATGATCGTGGCCTATGGCAATAAAGCCAGGCCGTTCAATACCGCTCTTTATCTCAGGAACAGGGCCGCCAGGATACTGCCACTGTATTACACAGCCATTGTTTTAATGATCATCTACTATTTCCTGCGGGTAAATGTTTTGAACACCCCTTCCAATTACTATGTGAACACTTACGATACTTTACTTAACAGCTTGCTCATACAGGCATGGATACCCGAAAAGGCATTTACGCTCAATCCGCCGGCCTGGTCATTGTCGGTCGAGGCTTTCTTCTATCTTGCGTTTCCCTTTATTTTTTACAGGCTGTATAAAAAGCTCTCCTACCGGGCTTTTATGATGTTCACGATCGCTTTTTTTATCGTCAGCCAGTTGGTATTCCATTTTCTGATTTATACCTGGCCAGAACAGCTATACTTTTTCTATTTTCTGCCCGCATTGCGGCTTAACGAATTCCTTATTGGAAACGGTTTGGGCGCGTTATTTCTTATGCAAAGAAAAGGTTGGAAAAATTCAGGTTACCTGTTAGTTGTGCTGTTGACAGTTTCGATTTATGTACTGAGAAAAGATGTTTCGCCGCTTGATTTTCACAACGGCCTGTTTGCAATATTTTTTGCTCCGATGCTCTTTGTTTTGGCGATGAACCAGGGAGCCATTAATCGTTTATTTAGTAAAAGGCCATTTGTGTTCCTCGGAGAAATCAGTTATGGTGTATACCTTTTACAATACCCGGTTTACTTTTTCTTTACTTCCACGCTTACGTTCTTCGGCCGAAAAATCACGCCACCCTTGTTTTACGTATACCTGCTGATTTTGCTTGTCGTGTCGGCTGCATCTTATATTTTTATTGAGCTGCCACTGCGCAACCGGATTCGAAAAACACATGCAACTACCCAAACCAAAGCCGCGCAATAGCGTTTGTAAGCGTAACGAGTTCGGTATAAGAAGGAGGTTTGCTGATGAAGCAATTTGCGCCCAATGAATACGAAGCGCTGCGATCAGTTAACAAAGTGGATGTTGTTAATACGATTGTGGGGATGTGATTGTACTGCGGATTCGATTTGATCTCTTTCAAAGCCTGCATACCCAACATGCCGGGCATATTTAAATCAAGTAAAATGAGTGAGGGATAATCCGTTTCCGCACAGTCAGCGAGCGTTCTCATCAGTTCATCACCATTTTCAATGAACACATAATCCATTTTGGTGTTGTTCTCAAGGAACGCATCAAGAATAATTTGCCTGTCATCAGGGTCGTCATCAACAATGTAAACCAGGTTTTTTGGATTTGGTTTCATATAAGCTACTTGATTGTCTCCCGTAAAAATAATAGAATGATCATACCCTGTCAAATCATGATAAAAATATTGATAAAAAAGGAAAAAGCAACAACTTGCATAAAAAGTATTGATGGCAACTGATATAAAATGTCCGAAATGCGGGTTTATGTTTCCTATGGGAGAGGCTGTATCGGAAGAATATAAAAACGAACTCCGGAATAAAATGCTTGAGTATAAAAAGCAGAAAGATGACGAAGTAAAAAAACACCGTGACGAGCTGGATAAAAAGGAAAAAACCTTGCAGGATTTACTACTCAGATCCGAACAGGAGTACGCTCGTAAACTTACGGATGAAAGAAGTCGCATCCGCCAGCACCTCGAAGAAGAGCTTCGTAAATCAATTGGAACGGATTTTGAAAACAGGATTCATTTACTGCAACAGGTAAATGCCCAATCAGAAGAGAAACTGAAAGCAGCGAGGCAAAAGGAACTGGAGTTTCTCCTGAAAGAACAGGATTTACTTAAAAAAGAACAGGAACTGCAGATCACCCTGCAGAAAAAACTGCTTGAAGAACGTCTCTCCCTGACAGACCAGATCAGGAAGGAAGAAGTCGAAAAGATAGCGCTTCGCGAAACAGAACTCCAGTTAAAGCTGAAAGAGCTCGAAAAACAACTCGACACGCAGAAAAAACTGGCAGACGAAATGAAGCGCAAAGCCGAGCAGGGTTCCATGCAACTGCAGGGCGAAGCACAGGAACTTTTGTTAGAAGAAATTCTGCGCGATAATTTTCCTTTCGACCAGGTAATAGAAGTGGGTAAAGGTGTGGAAGGGGCAGACTGTATTCTAACTGTTCGGAACGCGGCAGGAGTCGAATTCGGTAAAATTATCTTCGAAAGTAAACGTACCAAAACGTGGAGCAATAACTGGATAGAAAAACTTCGCAACGACATGCGCAGCAAACAGGCGGATATAGCGGTGCTCGTTACGCAGGTCTATCCACGGAACATGGACAGCTTCGGAGAGAGAGAAGGCATATGGATTTGTTCATTTAAAGAAGTGAACGGGCTTACCGCGGCACTGCGCACAGCTATTATCAGGATAGCCGAAGCAAGGCAGACAGAAGAGAACAAAGGTGAAAAAATGCAGACCCTCTATAATTTTTTAACCGGGCTTGAATTCAGGCAACAGATGGAGGCGATCGTGGAAGGGTTCATCTCACTAAAAGATTCAATTATCAGGGAGAAACTTCAGATGGAAAAAATATGGAGGGAAAGAGAAAAGCAACTCGAGAAAGTGCTTATTAATACTGCGGGGATGTACGGATCCATAAAGGGTATTGCGGGAGCGTCGGTGACAAGTATACCATTACTGGAAAATAATTCCCGGGAACAGGAGCTCTTTTGACGATTCACGATTCACGATTGACGATTCACGTCACAACATACGCCAGCACCATGCCATCGAAAGTTCTCGCCATCACTTTCAACGGTATCTCCTTATCTTTTTTAAACATGAACGGCATCGTTATCCATTCGCCCGAATTAAATTCAATAACTCCATCGAGAACCATATGCTCCCTGAAATCGACATTACCCGCGCCGTACCATTTATACATCGCCTCTTTCGCGCTCCAGATGAGCGTCATCATTTCTAAATGAAGCGACGACAGGTCCTGCCATTTTTCCAGGTACCTGCGTTCCCCGGGGGTGAGAAATTTCGGTGCGATGCCTTTCATGCGGGGCGTAACAAATTCTATGTCCACCCCCACCCTGTTCCTGCTGCTTGCTATCGCTCCGGCGAAGTTGCCGCAATGCGAAATAGAAAAATGGTAGAGATCGCGGTCGAGGAAGGGTTTCCGCGTATCAGCAATCATAATTTCTTCTAAGGGAAAATCTTCGAAAAGCTCAGGAAGCAATAATCTGCCCGCAAGATGCTGTAGGCGTTTGTAGGGATGCGTAACCTGTTGCCTGAGCGGCACTTTCTGAAGGAAAAAGCTTTCGGGTTCTTCTATTTTCCAGATTCCAAGCCTGGTAGACTCGTTGATACTATGTTGAAAAAATATCGCCACCCCCTACATTTACATTGCAGATTTAAGACAATATTTACAGCCATCAAAATAAACGGCCGACCACGTTATGATACTGTCAGATTCAAGGATACTGGAAGAAATTGAAAAAGGAACGATTAAGATCACTCCTTATCGCAGGGACTGTCTCGGAAGCAATTCGTACGATGTTCACCTCGGAAAAACGCTTGCCACATACAGGGAGCATATCATTGACGCAAAAAAACATAACGAAATAGAATATTTCGAAATACCTGACGAAGGGTTTGTACTTTATCCGCATATCTTTTATCTCGGCGTTACACTCGAATACACCGAAACTCACGCTCATGTACCCTTCCTGGAAGGAAAATCGTCCACGGGCCGCCTTGGCATCGACATCCACGCGACAGCAGGAAAAGGCGACGTGGGTTTCTGTGGCAACTGGACCTTAGAGATTTCGGTGAAGCAACCGGTAAAAGTGTATAAGGGAATGCCTATTGGGCAGTTGATTTATTTTCCGGTGGAAGGAGAGACAATCGTTAAATACAATCAAAAGTCGAACGCGAAATACAACCAACAGCCCGATAAGCCAGTCGAAAGCATGATGTGGAAGAATACATTCTAAACTCTTCCATTCTTTTTATAATACGCAATAAGCATGGCCACCACTTCGCTGTAGCTCATTTTTCCCGAAGGCTGCTCATTAGCTTTCAGGTACTGGGAATACAGTCTGTCAATAGCCGTTTCGAGGGGATTCTCATAACCTTCATAGAATTCACGCAATTCCCTGATGTCTTTTTTCACTGCGGGCGATAGCTGATCAGTAATTTGTCGAAGCGCATTAGAATCGGCGTAATACAGGTAGCGCGCCGAGTAGGCGAACATTTCAAAATACACCGAATACAGAAATGATGAATCGTTAGACGAAGTAGCGGAAAGATAGCCCGCGAAATTAGCTTCGCTTTCCTTCGCATATCCAAGTTGGTGGCCGATTTCATGACATGTGGTAAACGGCCGGATAAACAGCGGAATGGTAGTGTTTACCTGCGCCTCCCCGGAAAACGGGTTGTAGTAGCCGGTAAAGCCGAGATAATTACCGAGGTAACTGAAAATTGAGGGCTTTACGGATGGGTAACGGTATTCAATCACCGTTTCCCGGGATTGTTGTTTATATGCTTCTGTTGCGCTTTTGAAAAGGTGGGATTTCTTTCTAAGCAATGGCCTGGTTTTCTCAGACGCCGGTTGAAGTTCATTCATCTTCGAAGCGACAAGCCCCGCGACGGTGATAAGGTCGTCGTTCGTATATTCGAGACTGTTAAGGCCGAGTTGAAAATCTATTCCCTGCCGGTTATAGTTGAGACCCCATAACAAGTTGAACGCTACATATACGGCCAATGCACCTGTGATCAAATTCAATCCAACATTTTTAAAGTAGACGCTCTCCGCTTTACGCCTGGCGATTCTTTTTATCAGTTTCACAAGGCTATAAACAAGGTAGATACCTGCGAAAGCATAGAAGAGGTCGCCAACGCTGAAAGGCACCCATCCGAGTAATATTCGCTGGGCGGCGCTGATATAGGGATACACGCCCGTCGAATAATACTTTTCAACCACCGCACCCGAAGAGGAAAATACCCTTATAGCGACGGCAAATACCACCAGGATGATGAGAAAAATCCTTCTGATAATAATTTTTTTAGGGGCTAATATACTCCCTATTATTTTGCGCGGTCGCTTACATTTGCTTCATGAACCTCGAATTCAATAAGAATGAAGATGTAATGAAACTCTCCGTGAGCCAGTTGCGTCAGCGTTTAAGCCAGGTGGCGCAGGGAGGTGGAAAAAAATCAGTAGAAAGGCAACGCGAAAAGAAAAAAATGACCGCACGCGAGCGCATTGAATACCTCCGCGACCAGGATAGGCCATTTATGGAAATCGGTGCGCTGGCAGGATGGGAAATGTATGAGGAGCAGGGTGGCTGTGCGTCGGGCGGTACAGTCGCAGGCGTAGGATACGTAAGCGGACGGCAATGTGTAATTGTGGCGAACGACCAGACGGTGAAAGCAGGCGCCTGGTTTCCTATTACCGGCAAGAAAAACCTGCGTATGCAGGAAATTGCCATGGAGAATAAGCTGCCGGTGATTTATATAGTTGACAGCGCAGGCGTTTTTCTTCCGATGCAGGATGAAATATTTCCTGACAAGGAACATTTCGGAAGAATATTCCGTAACAACGCGATCATGAGCGCGATGGGGATCACACAGATTGCCGCTGTAATGGGCCCCTGTGTAGCGGGTGGCGCTTACCTGCCGATTATGAGCGATGAAACACTGATGGTAGAAGGTAATGGTTCTATTTACCTGGCGGGACCATACCTGGTAAAAGCAGCCATTGGTGAGGATATTGACAATGAAACACTCGGTGGCGCGGCAACACATACAGAAATTTCAGGTATTGCCGATTATAAGTTTAAAACGGAACACGAATGCCTGGACCATGTTAAAAGGATGATGTCGATGTTAGGCAACAAGACAAAGACAGCCGGGTTCGACAGGATTAAATCGGTTGCACCGAAAAAGAAAATCGGCGAATTATATGGAGTGATACCTACTGATGGCAGCAAGCCCTATGAGATGATGGAGATAATTGAAAGAATTGTTGATGGCTCCGATTTCGAACAGTTTAAGGAAGATTACGGCAAAACGATTATCTGCGGTTATGGCCGGGTAGATGGTTGGGCGGTTGGTATTGTGGCGAATCAACGCAAAATAGTACGTAGCGCGAAAGGTGAAATGCAGATGGGCGGTGTGATATATAATGATAGCGCCGACAAAGCCGCGCGGTTCATCATGAACTGCAACCAGAAAAAAATTCCGCTGGTGTTTCTGCAGGATGTTTCCGGGTTTATGGTAGGATCAAGAAGTGAACATGCGGGAATTATTAAAGATGGCGCGAAGATGGTCAACGCCGTGGCAAATTCTGTGGTTCCTAAAATCACATTCATCGTTGGTAATTCTTATGGCGCCGGTAATTATGCGATGTGTGGCAAAGCCTACGATCCGCGGTTTATTTTTGGATGGCCCACCGCAAGAATTGCTGTGATGGGAGGCGAACAGGCAGCAAAAACGCTGCTGCAGATACAGGTTGCCGGGATGAAATCGCAGGGAAAAGAAGTGGGCACTGAAGAAGAAAAACAATTGCTGCTCGATATAAAATCGAAATACGACAAACAAACTTCTCCCTATTATGCCGCCGCAAGGTTATGGGTAGATGGATTGATTGATCCGGTGGACACGCGAAGTATTATCTCGCAGGCGCTCGATGCGGCGAACCACAATCCCGATATTCCTGAATTTAAAACAGGGGTGATCCAGGTTTGAGTGAGCTGATCATATACACTGATGGAGCCTCGCGGGGAAATCCCGGTCCCGGGGGTTATGGCTGTATCCTGCAGTTCAAAGGCAGGGAAAAAGAGTTGTCTGCCGGCTACCGCCGCACAACGAACAACAGGATGGAGCTGATGGCTGTGATTGCTGCGCTAAAAGCGTTGAAACGTGATGGACTGAACATCACTATCTTTTCCGACAGCCAGTATGTGGTGAAAGCGGTTACCGAAGGATGGCTGAAAAATTGGCTGGCTACTGATTTCAAGGGAGGAAAGAAAAACAGGGACCTGTGGATCGCTTATTCGGACCTCGCTTCGAAGCACCATATCAAATTCAAGTGGGTGCGCGGTCACGCCGACAATGTTTACAATAACCGTTGTGATGAACTGGCTACGCAGGCCGCCGATGGAACAAACCTTTTAGTGGACGTAGGCTTTGAGGCGGTTGATAGTTCGGAATAGAAATTATCCGGCAATAACTTTTTCTTTTCTCACGCTGAAAAACCTCCACGCACCAAAGAGCAGCGCACTGAATGCAAGGGTAGCGTAAATGCTGTTCCTGAAGAAGGGCAAGCCATCTTCATACGACATCATTAAACCCTGGAAAGTATGGGGCCTGGCCCATCCACCACCGCCATACCAAACGAAAAAGTTCGAAATAAGGAAAAATGCTACGCAAACAATAACGGAGAAAATCGCGATGTTGACAACCGTAATTTTTCTCATCATGAAACCGATAACCGTCATACCCGCGAAGAGCAGGTAGTTCAGCAGCTGTCCCTCGTAGAAGCCGGCCAGTTCGGTTAAACCATTAATATAAAGGAGATGATAAAGAAGATCCGAGATGAACATTGAAAAAATAGGGAACGCGAACGCAAGCCTTTTATCCTTGATAACAGCGCCACCGAATAGTGCCATGGCCCAGTGAGGCGCGAAGCCCATCGGCCGTTGAGGGATAACGCGGTACAGGGCCGCAACAACGATAAGGATGATAAGCGTAATAATGGTATTCCTGTTCAATCTCATGTCTTCAAAAAATATTTTGCAAAAATAATGCTTTTTATTTTGATCGGGGAACGGTGGCACGATAAAGCACGGCTTTCTCCTCCGAAGCAAAATGCGCCACCACTCCTGCCGGTACAAGAAGTGCATCACCCGACCGGAAGTCGGTGGTTTCTTCATCGGCGCGAACAGAGCCGAAGCCCGTGTACACAAACTATATGTCGCCCTTGTCGGATGAAAGAGCTATCCCGAGGTGAGGCTCGATAATGATGCGACTTAGCTGAAAATCTTCAGCGGGTGTTTTAAAAATTTCTTCGTGGGTATCCTCCTTGTAACCAGTAATAATATTCGGCACCGTGGGTTGAAATTCGATATGCTCAAGCAATTCCTTCACATCAATATGTTTTGGGGTAAGTCCGCCACGCAAAACGTTATCCGAATTAGCCATGATCTCCATGGTTTGTCCTTCGAGATACGCATGCGGGAGACCGGCATCCTGGAACAACGCCTCTCCCTCTTGCAACTTTACAAGATTGAAAAGATATATCGAAAAAATGCCGCGATCAATTTTGCCTGGCTGGTTGTAGGTTATTGCCGCACGTGCCGCCCAGAAATTTTGATCATCTTTAGCCAGTTTCCCTTCGTTATATAATGGCGATATCCGCTCGAGAAGTGGTTGCAGCGCCTTATTCACATCGTCCTGCGGAAGCGTCATCACTTTTGTATACAGCCTGCGGTAATCGGATGAACGGAATTCAGGAATAAGGAACTGGAGTTCCGGGGTGTTGTTGAGGGTTTCAATAATCTTTTCCGGTGTTTTGAAACCGTGGAGCAAATAAAAATCGCTCAGCGGCGACAAAAGTTCAGGCTTGTGATTATCGTCTTTAAAATTTCGGTGAGGCGCGTCGAGGGGAATGCCTTTTTCGTTTTCTTCTTTGAATTTTTGTTGGGCCGCTTGTTTTGAAGGGTGCACCTGTATGGAAAGCATCTTTTCTACGTCCTGCACCTTGAAGAGAAAGGGCAATTTACCGGCGGTATGATGAAGGTCGCTGCCGAGCCAGTATTCGGCGTAAGGTTTTTTTTCTTCGTTGGAACGATGGAGAAGAGAAGGGATGAAGGTTTCCCCCCCCCAGTCGTAGTGTTTAAAGATGCCTTTAACCTTTAATATTTTTTCTTCAATTTCCATTTTACAAAAATAAGACTATGATAAATCATATATCACGCGGAAAAGACGGTGAGCAAAAAGCAAAAGAATATCTCCTCCTGAGGGGGTTTGATATTTTATTCACAAATTGGAAATATAAAAACGTTTATGAAATAGATGTCATCGCCGAAAAAAATGAAACCGTTCACTTTATTGAGGTAAAAACACGGTATTCTTTAAAATATGGCAATCCTGAAGATGCCGTTAGCTTAAAAAAATTCAGATGCCTGCAAAAAGGGGCCGAAGCATTTCAAATATTATATCCGCGGGTAAAGAAGATTCAGTTTGATATCGTGTCGGTTTTGATCCTACCGGGAAAAGAAATTGAGTTCTTTTTTATAGAGGACGTGTATCTTGGCTAAGTCGCCTTCTCATTATCTCCACTACCCTATATGTCGCGGGACACAACTCCACATTCTGCTTGAACACATGCATATAATCCACCATCTTCCTCTTGGTATGATGAGGGAAGCCCGCACAATCCTTCGGGCGGACCGCATAGATTGAACACTTATTATCTTCTAAATTCAAAAACTGGCAAGGCAACGATTTATTGATCCAGTCGCCATCGCGATCCTTCCGGAGGTATTTCTTCTGAAACTCACTAACCGACATCCCGAGATGCGACGAAATTCTCAGAATATCCCCGCGGGTGTAGGTAGGCGACATCGTCTTACAGCAATTTGCGCATGAGAGGCAATCTGTTTTCTTCCACATTTCCATATCGGCCGACAGCGCCAACATATCGAGTCCCCGCGGTGGATTCTTCTCAAGCTTTGAGAGAAATCGCCGGAGCACCGATTTGTTTTCAATCGCCTTTCTTCTAAACGATCGCAGGTTGATTCTTTCCATGGGGGCTAAAAGTAAAGAAGAAATATTATTTTGCCTTACAACTTATTCACCATTGTGGGATTCACACAAAAAGGGCTACAGGGCCTGGCTGCAGTTAGAAAAATCTCTATCAGAGCATTCTGTCGCGGCATACCTGTCTGATCTCGAAAAGCTCACCCAGTATTTTCAGTCGGCCGGTGAGAAGGTATCTCCCCGCGATGTAACACTCAAACATCTTCAGAAATTTACTGCATGGATCAATGAGCTGGGTATGACGGCCACATCGCAGGCGCGCATCATTTCAGGTATCAGGTCATTTTATGATTACTGCATATCGGAGAACATTACAGAAAACGATCCTACCCTGTTACTTGAAGCGCCTAAAACGAGAAGGAAGTTACCGGACACGTTGAGTGTTGAGGAAGTGGATGAAATAATAGCGGCGATTGATTTGTCTACACCGGAGGGCGTACGTAACAAAGCGATCTTTGAAACGATGTACAGTTGCGGCCTTCGTGTATCGGAGCTTGTTACACTCAAAATTTCACAATTTTATCCTGACCTCGGCTTTGTGAGGATTACGGGTAAAGGTGATAAGGAACGGTTGGTACCGATTGGAAGGCATGCGATCAAGCATATCAGGATCTATCTCAAAACGATACGTAACACTATAGATATTGTAAAAGGCGAAGAAGATATTCTGTTCCTGAACCGGCGCGGGACACGGCTTTCACGAGTAATGATTTTTTTGGCGCTTAAAGATCTTGTTAAAAAAGCCGGTATAAAGAAGACGATTTCCCCGCATACTTTGAGGCATTCATTTGCTACCCACCTCGTGGAGGGCGGCGCGGATTTACGTGCGGTACAGGAGATGCTGGGGCATGAAAGTATTACTACTACTGAAATATATACTCACCTTGACAGGGATTTTTTGAGAGCGACGCTTCAGCAGTTTCACCCCGCGTTCAGGAAATCGTGATGCGTGACGCGTGAAGCGTGAGGTTTGAATTGAAGCGCATACGACGCTCACGCTTCACGCATGACGCTTCACGCCTCACGCTTCACGTTTCACGTTACTTTAACTAACAACTGTTAATCTCCTACGTACATAAAACGTCCAATCATCAAAACAATTAATAATTATGAAAAATGTATTGAAAATCTGGTTTCCGGTTTTCGCTGCATTTATAATCACTGGTTGCGGCGTACAGTCGTATGTTGAAAAAGACCCCTCAGTCAATCTTAACAGCTATAAGACTTATGCCTGGATCGGCGACAAAGGCAGGAAAAATGATAAACCATACAAGGATTTCCAGGAGAGTTATTTAACAGACCTGATTTCGCAGCAACTGGAAAAAAACGGATTTGTTAAAGCAAAATCAAATCCCGACGTACTCATCGATTATGATATCATGATCGAAAATGAAGTTCGTGAAAGATCAAATCCGGTTTACTCGAGATCGTTTGTACGATATTTCTATAACCCGTACACTGGAAGGATAAACACACTTTATTATCCTTCGCGTTACCTCGGGCAGGACGCCTACGATGTACCTTACAAATCAGGAACAATCACTATCAATATCGTTGATAATGACTCAAATAAGCTGGTTTGGCAGGGATGGGCAGAAACCGAGGTAACCAGGAAAAGGATTGATAAAGAAGACATGAACAAAATCGTGAAATCAATCTTCAGGAAAATGGACCTGGCAAAAAACTAATGGGCTAAAACCCTATTTTTGTCCAAAACCTGAAGCATGAAGATTGTTTTAACCTTTGTAGCGGCGGCTATGTTATGTAGCGCCGCTTTTTCACAAAATAACCTCAAAGTTCCCGCTCCATCTCCTGGTTCTACAATAAAACAGGATTTTGGACTTTCTTCAGTGGAACTTTCTTATTCAAGACCAAGCGTAAAAGGCAGAAAAATTTTCGGCGACCTGGTTCCATACGACAAAGTATGGAGAACAGGCGCCAACGGTGCTACTACAATCACTTTCGGTGATGAGGTAAGCATCGGTGGTAAAAAAGTACCCGCAGGAAAATACGGGTTGCTCACCATTCCCGGCCAGCAGGAATGGACAGTGATTATTACAAAAGCCACGAACGTTACAAGTCCTTCCGCCTACAAGGAAGCCGATGACGTGGTAAGAGTGAAAGTGCAACCTAACGAGCTTCCATTTCCTGTCGAAACATTTATGATTATATTCGACGACATCAAGGCAACCTCAATGCAAGCAGTTATTCTTTGGGATAGGACTGCTGTTGCATTCCCTATCAGCACGGAAATTGATTCGAAGGTTACCAGCCAGATAGATAAGCTGATGAAGACAGACAAGCCGCCTTATTTCCAGGCAGCAATGTATTATCTCGAAAGTGGTAAGGATCTGACAAAGGCAGTGGAATGGTTCGACAAAGCGCTACAGGACGATTCCAAAGCCTTCTGGGTTTATCATAACAAAGCGAATGCGCTTGCCAAACTCGGGAAGAAAAAAGAAGCTGCTGAAGCTGCACAGAAGTCAATTACCTATGCTAAAGAAGCCAATAATGATGATTATGTGGCGTTGAATGAGAAGTTGCTGGCTTCGCTGAAATAATTGTGATGCGTGAGGCGTGAATCGTGAGGTGTGAATTGAAGAGCATATGACGCCTCACGCTTCACGCATGACGCCTCACGCTATTAAATATCCAGGAAAAAACAATCACACAAATTCCGCTAAGCAGCGTAAGCCACAGAAATCCGAGTCCAATCATTTTGTACCGCTCCATCGTAAATAATGTGATGGTTATCGCCTCTGAAACGATCGCTGCCCAGAATACAGCGTTCGACTTAATCTTCTTCATGTAGAACGCCACGAGAAATATCCCGAGAATCACCCCGTAAAAAAGCGACCCCAATATGTTTACCGCTTCGATCAAACTGCCCATCTTCGTTGCAAACATCGCAGTGATCATACAAAATACGCCCCACCCTAAAGTATATCGCTTCGACAACACGAAGTCGCGCTGCTTTGAACAATCCTTCTCCACAAATTTTTTATGAAGATCAACAACAGTTGTTGAAGCGAGTGAATTGAGCGCCGCCGCAATACTTCCCCAACCTGCCAGGAAAATTACTGCGATGAGCAATCCAACCAGTCCTATAGGCAAATGATCTATCACGAATCGAAGGAAAATGTAGTTGGTATCGGTCGTTTCTGCTAATGCATCTACTTTTTTTACAAGCGTTTTTACTGAGTCGCTGATTACTTTCTCCTGTGCAAGGTGATCTTTGATGTTTTTAACAAGCTCAGGATTTTCGCGATCGTTCATCCATTGCTTAACTACTTCCTGCTTTGAAGATTGCACTGAATCGAGTTTCGACTGCAGTCCGCCCGCGATGCCAGCATACTCAGAATTATTCAGCGCCTCCAATTGTTTCGTATTGAAGGTGGCTGGATGATTGGTGAGGGTATAGAATGAAAACACAAGCACGCCCAGCAACAATATCAAAAACTGCATCGGCACTTTCACTATACCGTTCATGATCAGTCCCATCCTGCTTTCCCTGATTGAACTGGCGGTAATATATCGTCCCACCTGCGACTGGTCGGTGCCAAAGTATGACAACTGGAAAAACAAACCTGCTATTAAGCCGCTGATAATATTATAGCGATCGCCCCAGTTAAAACCGCTTTCAGTAAAACCGGTTGTGATCACATTCATCTTTCCAAGTTTATCACCTAAATCAATCGCGCCTTCAAAACCCAGTCCTTCCGGAAGTTTACCTACGAGTACATAACCGGCCAATATCATTCCCACAAACACTACCACCATCTGGAATTTCTGCGTGTGTGCTACGGCTTTGGCTCCACCCGAAACGGTATACAGGATAAGCAGGCCGCCCATTAATACATTTGTGAGATAAATATTCCAGTGAAGAAGAGAAGATAGTATGATTGCGGGCGCGTAGATGCTGATGCCTGTTGACATGCCGCGTTGCAAAAGAAATAGTAAAGAAGTAAGTGTTCTCGTTTTCGAGTCGAAGCGGTGTTCGAGGAATTCATAGGCGGTATACACTTTCATCCTGTGAAATATCGGCACAAATGTTACGCAGAGAACAATCATCGCGAAGGGCAGTCCGAAATAAAACTGCACGAAGCGCATTCCATCAACGTACGATTGGCCCGGTACTGACAGGAATGTAACTGCGCTCGCTTGTGTTCCCATTACACTCAGCAGGACGAGCCACCAGGGCATAGTGCGGTTACTAAGAAAGTAGCCGTCGAGGTCGCGGGTTGTCCGGCTCTTGTAGAGACCATAAACAATCACACCTGCGAGGGTGGCTATGAGTACTATCCAATCTGTATTGCTCATCTGGTCAAACAATCATTTTTAATATCACTTCTTCCCCATTGCCATTCCTCCTACAAGCAAACCCAACACAATTCCAATCAACAACCCGAGCGACACCTTTTTTATAAACAACCCTACCACCAACCCTAAAACAATTGAAACTACAATCAAAATATTCCTGCGACTGTCCGGTACCTTACTCATTAGGTTGTTTATTTAAACTGATGATATTCGCGAATAACCGGTAAGCGCCCTGAACTCCCGCGGGCAGCTGGCGGAAAAATACCAACCCGGTATATACAAATTTCCCTTTGCCATAATCAGCTATGACGAGGCTGCCGTTCAACGGTTCCTCGCCAGGATCATTCATGGAAAGAGGAGCAACAAACGCCTTATCAAGTTTGGTTGCAAAATAAATTCCGCGCTCCTGGATCCAGTTATCGAAATCGGCCTGTGTGATTTTATTAGGATAATTAAATACCTGGTGATCCGGCAAAAGAAATTTTACGGGAGCATTTTCATCGGTTATGCGTTCACGTGATATATTAAGCGGGTATGGCCCGATGGTTGCATTAATGGGACCAACAAAACTATTCGTGTTATACTGCACTACCAGGTTGCCGCCATTCTTCACGTATTCATTCAAAACGCTGTTTTTATCGGAAAGAAATTTATGAACGTTGTAAGCTCTCACACCTGTAACAACAGCATCAAAGCGGGAGAGATTATTAACGTTTAAATCTTTTTCCTGTAAAACTGTTACATCATAGCCCATAAGGATAAGCGCCGGAAGCACCTTATCGCCAGCGCCTTCTATGTAACCGATTTTTTTCGTGTCGCCAATCTTCACCGAATCAAGAACAATCTGTGTCGTATCGCTGCTGAAGTAATAAATATCCGGAATGTGATCATAGCTGATATGCCGCAATGTTCCGTAAGGAGAGTTGAACCTCGAATGCGATACCACCGGGAGAGGTTCATACAATTCTCCCTTCACCGGGTCGGTAAATTTATATTGAACCGGTCGCACGTATGTGAGCGGTAATCCGCCAACTGTAATATCAAACTTCGCGGTGTATGCAGCATCTGATTCAGGCCTGCCGATGAGCTGCTGGTCATCTACATCATAATAACCCTTTTGCATCGGCCTCATCAGCCAGTAAGGCTGCGACAACGCTTTATCGTTCTGCACAACAAAAGACCTGGTGAGCGTGAAGTTTTTATTTTTCTGCGCATTGGTATTGAATGCTGTGTCGAAACCAGCTATGCTTATTTTGTTAAGCCGCAATGCAGCGCCCCCCTGGTTATTGAAAACCGCTTCAAACTCCAGCGAATCTCCCTGCACCGCCATAGGAGAAAATGAATATGCCTCCATCCACAGCCCTGTTGCGGCTGCAATAATTTCCTGGAGCTCCTTCAGCTTTTGTGTGCGCCAGTAACCATCTTTCAATTTGCTTATCTCCCTGTACAACGACACAAGTGCAGGTACTGAATTGGCGGGTTTGTCGACCTGGTAGTTTTTGATGATGGCATCAATAAGCGTAGTTATCCTTGTGGCACCTATGCGGCTCCACCCGAGATTAATGCCTTCAGTTAATGATTGCGCCGGTTTACTGCCATCGGTAAATGAAAAATATTCCAGCCATTCGCCCCTGCCGGCCGCTACTCCAAAACCCTGGCTCTTATGCTGGCTGCGGCTTTCAGCTGCTATCTCGCCATAGCCTTTTCCTATCAATGTGTTGAAACCACCTAAATCAATTATTAAGTCGTGCTGAGCGGTGTAGTCTACATTTCCGAACCTGTAGCTGTTCCAGAATATCCGTTTCGCTTTCCATGGCCTTACGCCATTTTTCAACTGCCCAGGAAAAACATTGGGATCGCCTGAAATTTTGAAGGCCTCATCAGCGAGTACGGTAGATGCTGAATGCTGCCCGTGCCCGGCCCTGTTATCGGGAGGAAACCTCGTAATAATCACATCGGGTTGAAATTTTCGTATCACCCACACCACGTCGGAGAGAATTCGTTGTTTGCCCCAGAACGAAAGGGCTTCCTCGGTTCGTTTACTGTAACCAAAGTCGAATGCCCGTGTAAAAAATTGTTCGGCGGCGTCAACCCGGCGGGCAGCCAGTAGTTCCTGGGTCCGAATGAGACCGAGTTCAATGCCCTGTTCGCCTCCTATCAGGTTCTGACCGCCATCGCCACGGGTAAGCGACAGGTAGCCGGTGCGCACAAGCTTCTCGTTCGACAGCCACCCGAGCAGGCGTGTATTTTCATCATCGGGGTGAGCCGCTATGTAGAGGACGGAACCAAGAACGTTCAGTTTTTTTATTCGCAGTAATATCTCGGAAGAACTGTAAACCGGGGGTGCCTGGGCCTGTAAAAGGGTATTGGAAAAAATCAAAAAAAGAGGTAGTAAACAGCCCCAGAATTTCATGCGCGCTAAGATATTGTAAATGTTTATCATTCCTTTATAACTCTATGGTATTGAATTTGCGCCGTCAACCTTAATAGTTAATTTTGCAACCAACTTCATCAGCCTGAGAAAATTCTGGAAAATATCCCGCACCGTACTGTTAATATTGATAGGATTAATCATATCGGTATGGCTGCTTATTCAAACAACTCCAGTACAAAATTTTCTCGTTCACCAGGCTGCTAAAAGAATTTCCAACGACCTCAATACTACTGTCAGAATCCGGCATGTTGACTTCGCACTGTTTAACAGCATGCTACTCGAAGGAACACTTGTACTCGACAAAAACAAAGACACTCTTCTTTATGCGGGGGTGGTAAACGTGAATATAACAGACTGGTTCTTTTTTAAAGACAAAATCGAATTAAAATATATCGGTCTCCAGGACGCGGTATTTCATCTCAACCGCACAGACTCTGTATGGAACTACCAGTTTGTTCTCGACTACTTCAGCTCACCCGCACCGGCAAAAAAACAAAAGGGCATTGATCTTAACCTGAACAGGGTTGAATTCGATAACATTTCCATCGTACAAAGAGACCAATGGCGAGGCGAAGATATGAGCGCATTTATTAAGGCTTTTGACCTCGACGCGCGCGAAATAAATTTTAACAAAAAGTTGATTCGCATATCTCACGTAGACCTCGACCGGCCGTATTTCGCCATCAACGATTATCCCGGGCTAAGGCCTCCACGCGTCCGAACCACAACCGAAGACGAAGACTCCACAGTAAACGATCCTTTGCATTTAAGATGGAACATCGACGGATGGGATGTTCAGATTGACATGATGCATATCGAAAACGGATTGTTTAAAACGGACCGGAAAACAGAACGCGAACCGTACAAGGGATTCGACGGCCAGCATATCAGCTTTGCTGAAATATCCGGATCAATAGAGCAATTCAAACTGGTAAGCGATTCCATCTTCGCAGAAATTTCGCTCGGCACAAAAGAAAGAAGCGGCTTCACCGTGAGTAACCTTTCGGCACACCTCAAATGGCACCCCGAAGCAATGGAGTTTTCGAAACTCAGCCTGAAAACGCCGGAAAGCCATCTTACCAACTTCTTCGCCATGCGTTACAACACGTTTTACGACATGGACGATTTTATCTCGAAGGTGCGGATGGAAGGCAACTTCAATAATGCAATTATTTCAAGCGACGACATCGCCTACTTTGCTCCACAACTGGCCGACTGGAAAAAAAGGATTCAGTTGAAGGGAAATGTAAAGGGCACTGTCGATAACCTTAACGGCAAAGACCTCATCATACAAGCCGGAAAAGATACTTACCTGAAAGGAAATATAAGTATGGCCGGCCTGCCTGATATCGGGAAAACCTACATCGACTTCGAGGCAGAAAATTTTCGCACCACCTATAATGACGCGGTGGGCCTCGTGCCGCAATTGAAAAATGTGGGATTGAAAATCAGCGAGCTTGAATATTTAAAATTCCGCGGAAACTTCACGGGCTTTTTGAGTGACTTCGTAACCTATGGTACGCTCGACACAAAGCTCGGCACGATCGTTACCGACCTGAACATGAAATTGCCGGAGAACCAGGTATCACGTTATTCGGGTAGCATCAAGACAAACGAATTTCTGCTCGGGACACTTATAGGTAACAATTCGGTGGGCAGGTTCACATTCCAGGGAAAAGTAAATGGCAGCGGACTAAACTCTTCAAGCGTAAATGCAGAACTTGATGGTAATGTCCAGCTCTTTGAATTTAACGGCTACCCCTACCAGGGTATCACCGTGAAAGGAAAAGTAGCCAAGAAATTGTTCAATGGCGAACTGATAGCAGCCGATCCTAACCTGCAGGCACAACTGAACGGGTTGGTAGATTTTAGCCGCGACATTCCACAGTTCGACTTTGATGCCGACATCGCGAAGGCTGACCTGAAAATGCTTAAGCTGATGAATAAAGATCAGATTGACTTCAGGGGAAAATTCAGCTTTAATTTTACGGGCGACAACATAGACAATTTTCTCGGAACAGCGCGCGTGTATGACGCACTCGTCCTGAGAAACGGTAAGAGAATTTCGTTCGATTCGCTTTATGTAGAATCGAAAATTCTTGATAGCAACAAAGTGATCACCGCCATCAGCAATGAATTTGACGCGGCCATCGCGGGAGAATTTTCTATCAATGAACTTCCGGCGGCTTTTCAAACTTTTCTCAATAAATACTACCCTTCATATATAGAGCCGTCTAAAAAACTGCTTACAAATGAAAACTTCAGTTTCGTAATCACCACGAAAAATGTCGAAGAGTATGTGAGCCTGGTTGATCCGAAGCTTACTGGTTTTAACTACAGCACCATTACCGGGCGCATCAACACAAAAGAAAACCTTCTCGACTTAAACGCCGACGTACCGCAGTTCAATTTCCGCAACCTGGCATTTCATGATGTTAAGCTGAAGGCAACAGGTACATATGATAACCTTTCGATGCAAACCGACATCGCCAACATCTTTATCAACGACAGCCTGAATTTTCCGGGTACTTCCATTAAACTGAAATCGGCCAACGACCTTTCAGACATCAACATTAAAACGAGCGCCAATCAAACACTTAATACCGCCAATATTTCTGCACGTGTACAGACACTTCCTGCAGGAGCAAAAGTGCGGTTTCTCGAATCGACTTTCGACGTGAACGGTAAAAACTGGACTATTGATAAGGATGGAGAAATTGTGATCACCGACAGCTCGGTGACTGCAAAAGGTATCAAAATGTATAACGGCCTGCAGGAAATACAGCTGACCTCTGTTCCTTCAATGTCGGGCAGAGGCAGCGACCTGAAACTACAACTGCAGAAAGTAAACATCGGCGATTTTACGCCTTACCTGGTAAAATCGAACAGGATTGAAGGTTTGTTATCTGGAACAGTAACCGTTTCGGAGCCTTTTAAAAAGGTAAGAATAGACATGAACGCCGAGGCCGAGGAGTTCCGGCTTGATAACGACTCTATCGGAAAGGTTTCACTTAAAGGAAAATATTACGATGCGTTGAAAGAAGTGACGTTTAACGCTACGTCTCCAAACCCCAATTACACCTTCGACCTGCAGGGTATTTACAACCTCGGCGATAGTGCAAAATCGGAGAACCTCGACATATTTACCAACCTCAAAAACACGAAAATCGACCTGCTTCAAAAGTATTTGTCGGGTGTTTTCAGCGATATTACCGGTTACGCCACTGGTGTTCTCCGCGTGAGCGGACCGCCAAAAGACCTTGACTACATCGGTTCAATCTGGCTGGCAAATGCCGAGCTCAGAGTCAAGTACACCAACGTATTGTATAAGATACCTAATGCAAACATTGAAATGAAGGAAGACCGGATAGACTTCGGGAATTTCATGTTTGAAGACGAAAAGAAGAACAGGGGACAGATTACAAAGGGCATTCTTTTCCATCGCGGCTTCGATGATTTGTCGTTCGACTTTGCGATGAACACTAACAAGCTCACCGTACTTGCCACAAAAAATACCGGCGCCGACGCTTACTACGGTAACGTAGTGGCCAAAGCGAAAATGACGCTTACCGGTCCGCTCGATGACATGAGGATGGATATAGAGGGCGAGCCCGCCGACAGTTCTTCACTCATCATCAATACAAAGTCCGGAAAAGAAAGTGGCAAGGCAGATTTCATTGTCTGGAAAGTTTATGGTCGCGAGATGGAATCGCGGTTGCCGAAAGGACAAAGCAACCTCACAGTAAACCTCGATGTTACAGCCAACAACCTGGCGAACATGTACGTGGTGCTCGATGAGGTTACCGGTGATATCATCCAGGCGAACGGAAGAGGCAACCTGAAAATACAGGCTTCGACCAACGGTGAATTCAACATCACTGGCCGTTACGACATAGACCGTGGTAACTATAATTTCAATTTCGAATCTATTTTAAGAAAGCCATTCACCTTAAGAGAAGGTGTAGGTAACTACATACAATGGTCTGGCGATCCGGTCAATGCAACGATAAAAATTGATGCGGAATATGAAGCGGAGAATGTGAAGTTCAGCGACCTCGGCTCCAGCGATGCCACAACTACACTTAACGCGAACCTGCTGCGGTCAAGGGGAAAAGTATTGGTGGTGGCGAGCTTATCTGAACAACTGATGGCGCCGGTTATTACCTTCAAGATTGAGCTGCCGAGCAGCAGCCCATTTAAGAACGATGCGGACGCGTTGCGGGTATTGAATTTTATACAGAACGACGAAAACGAGCTGAACAAGCAGGTTGCTTTTCTTATCGTGTTTAATAGTTTCGGCCCGCTGTCAACCGCTAACCAGGGAAGCCTGGCTAATACGGCTTTCGAAGGCATCGTGGTCGGCAGTATTTCGGGAGTGATTTCGAATACCCTGAGCCGTTATGCTTCGAATATTTTCCAGGATATCTTCAACGATAAAAGCATTAAAGTAAACTTCAACGCGCAGTTCTACAGTGGCGCGAGCATCCTCGACAATATCAACAGGAGCGTGTTGAATATCGACCGCACGAACCTTAACCTTTCGGTCGGAAAAAGCATGTTTAACGAGCGCCTTACTTTCACGTTGGGTAGCGCGGCAGACTTTGGCATTAATTCATCGTATGCTACGAGCCAGTCGAAGAATCTCCCGTTTTTGCCGAATATATCGGCTGAGTGGAAGGTGACGCCGGATGGAAGATTGGTGCTTACTTTCTTTTACAGGGACACATATAACTATCTTACCAATTTTGGCGCGAGAGAAAATCGATCAGGTGCGAGTATCAGCTATCGCCGCGAGTTTGATCATAGCGGGGAGTTGTGGAAGAAGAAAAAAGTGCAGAAACCTGCTGCGCCCGCACCCGCGACTAATGCCAAGCAGTAAGATTGTTTTAGGACTGATCCCTCACGCTCGCGCCTACGGCGCTCGGTTCGGGATGACATAAACCCAAAGGCCTAACAGCGCTCGGTTCGGGATGACATAAACCCAAAGGCCTAACAGCGCTCGGTTCGGGATGACAATAACACCCCCGTCATCCCGAGCGAAGCGAGGGATCGGCGGAGAAAGACTCTACCCCTTCAAAATTTCATGCCCCAGTTTATCCCTCTTCGTCTGAAGATACTTCTGATTATGAGGATTCGGTTTCACCTCAATAGGCACAGCATCAACTATCTCTATTCCATAACCTAACAAAGCTGCCCGTTTCTTCGGATTATTGCTCATCAACCTCAGCTTGGTTATCCCGAGATGACGAAGCATCTGCGCTCCAATACCGTAATCTCTTTTATCCATCGGAAAGCCGAGATGCAGGTTAGCCTCTACCGTATCCATCCCGTTCTCCTGTAGTTTATACGCCCGCAATTTGTTCACGAGGCCAATCCCCCTTCCCTCCTGGTTCATATAAAGTATCGCACCCTTTCCTTCCTTTTCCACCATCTGCATGGCGGCATGCAACTGCTCGCCGCAATCGCAACGAAGTGATCCAAGGATGTCGCCGGTAAAGCACGATGAATGCACGCGAACAAGAATCGGTTCATCTTTTTCCCACGTTCCCTTAATTAAAGCAAGATGTTCATTAGCTGTTCCTTTCTCACTGAAGGCCACTAGTTTAAAGTCTCCGTATTTAGTGGGCATCTCAACCCTGACTATTTCTTCGATGAGGGTATCGGATTTAAGCCTGTACTCAATTAATTCTTTAATAGAAATCAGCTTCAGGTCGAACCTCTTTGCTATTTCGCGCAGCTCTGGCAGCCTCGCCATCGTACCATCTTCATTCATTATTTCCACTAGCACACCAGCGGGTTCGAAGCCGGCAAACTTCGCGAGGTCGATTGTTGCTTCTGTATGACCCGCCCTTCTCAACACACCACCTTTCTTGGCGCGGAGCGGGAAGATATGTCCCGGCCGGCCGAGATCTTCGGGCTTCGTTACAGGATCAATAAGGGCTTTAATTGTTTTTGCACGGTCGTGCGCTGAAATTCCTGTGGTGCACCCATGACCCAGAAGGTCAACTGATACGGTGAACGCAGTTTCATGCAGTGCGGTATTATTATTCACCATCAGGTCGAGCTGAAGTTCGTCGCACCGGTCCTCAATGAGGGGAACACAGATAAGGCCACGGCCGTATTTGCTCATGAAGTTCACCATCTCCGGTGTAACATTCCTGGCTGCCGTTAAAAAATCGCCTTCATTTTCACGCTCTTCGTCATCAACAACTATTACCAGCTTCCCGGATCGTATGTCCTCTATAGCGCTTTGTATCGAATCGAGCATTCTTGGGTTTTATGCAAAGTTAGGCTGAAAGTGCCACCTTTACAATTTGTTAATGGGTCCTTAAAGACTGTCGACACGCTAATGTGTTTTCTTTGCAAAACATTCAAACCATATCGAGATGAAAAGCGGAAAATTGATCCTGCTCCTGGCGTTTTTCCTGGTTCCTGTGTTGTTGCATGCACAGGTCACCACCAGCAGCATAAGCGGCACCATAAGATCAGGAAATGAAACACTCACCGGCGCGACAGTGAAAGCCACCCACGAGCCTACCGGTACCACCTATAGCACCAGTTCTCTCACAGGCGGCATTTTCAATCTTGTCAATCTTATCCCCGGAGGACCATACAAACTCGAAGTCTCGTTTGTTGGATATCAAACTTATATACAGGACAGCCTTTATTTTGCTTTAGGCGAAAATACCCGGGTAGATGTACCAATGATCGCCACTGCTGCAGGATTAACCGAAGTGGTCGTTACGGGAACATCTGCGGCCAGGAGAAAGACCGGTGCATCGACTGGTATCAGTCGCCAGACAATAGCCGCGCTGCCAACATTGAGCAGGTCGATACAGGATTACACAAGGTTAACACCCCAGGCTAATGGCAATTCATTTGGAGGGGTAAACAACAGGTTCAACAATATCACCATCGACGGCGCAGTGAACAATGATGTATTCGGACTGGCATCCACTGGCACACCTGGCGGCCAGGCATCCACAACGCCTATTTCGCTTGATGCGATCCAGGAAATACAGGTGGTTCTTGCGCCATACGATATCACCTTCGGAAATTTTACAGGAGGGGGCGTGAATGCTGTCACCCGCTCCGGAACAAACAGGCTGGAAGGATCGGCTTATTATTTTGTAAGAAATGAAGGAACCGTCGGAAAGGATCCCATCTCCAAAATAAAGACAACAGACTTCAGCGATAAACAATACGGACTGCGGCTCGGGGGCCCGATTATAAAAAACAAACTCTTCTTTTTTGTAAACGGTGAACTGGCCCGAAGAAATGCTCCCACCCTTTTTAACGCAGGTGAAAATGGTTCTGCCATCACTTCCGAAGAAGCGACCCAATTGTCGAGCTTCCTGCAAAGCGCTTACAACTACGATGCGGGCACGGCTGCTCCATTCGATGCCAAAACGCAAAGCGATAAAATATTCAGCCGCATCGATTGGAACATCAATGAAACGCACCGGCTCACCGTGCGCCATAATTATATAAAAGCGTTCGACGACAATATCACAAGGTCAAACACGCTGTTCAGGTTTGGAAACAACGTTTACCGGTTTAACAATAAACAAAACATTACGGTAGCGGAGCTAAGAAGCAGGTTTTCCAACCGTATTTCAAATAACCTTATAATCGGCGTTCACCGCATAAGGGATTACAGGAGCGTTTACGGCAGATTGTTTCCTTCTATAGAAATTACAAAAGGGCCGGCTACGATCCAGGTCGGGTCCGAAAGAAGTTCCACGGCGAATGAACTGGACCAGGATATCATTGAGATTACCGACAACGTGAAACTGTTTAAAGGCATCCATACTTTCACATTCGGAACGCACAACGAATTCTTTAAGTTCAGGAACCTGTTTATAAACAACTTCAACGGCCGGTGGAGGTTTTCATCGTTCAACGATTTTTTCATCAATAATCCACGGCAGGTAGATGTAACCTATTCGAATGTGCCGGGCGTTGAAAAACCTTCCAGCGAGTTTAAGGCATCACAACTCGGATTCTATGCCCAGGATGAAATTCAACTCAATCCACAATTCAGGCTGACAGCAGGGTTGCGGGTAGACATCCCCGTTATTAACAGCCGCCCGGGCTTTAACGCGGTCGTGGATTCTACCTTCAATGGCGAATACTCCACTACCAATATTCCGACGGGGCAGCTTTTATGGTCGCCCCGCGTGGGATTTAATTGGGATGTGGAAGGCGACAGGCGCATGATAATAAGAGGTGGCGCCGGTGTGTTCAGCGGCAGGGCCCCTTTTGTGTGGGTATCGAACCAGTTTGCGAATTCGGGTTTGCTGTTGAATTCGATAAGTGTTTCGGACAATTCCAATACCCCGGAAAATGAAGTGAACAATGGAAACGGGTTCGAACCTGATCCCGGTCAGCAGTCGACCGTAGGTAGCGCGAGCCGGAATTTTGAGGTGAACCTGATGTCTAAAGATTTCAAGTTGCCGCAGGTGTTCAGGGTGAACCTGGCTACCGACATCAGGCTTCCCGGCGATATCATGGCCACCTTCGAAGCGATGTATTCCAAAACCATCAACAATGTATTGTACCAGGATATCAACCTGGCGGATCCCGTAGGTATAGCAGATCCTGAATTTTACAATGGGGCCGATAGAAGGATCGCATATGCGCCGTCGAGCAGTGCGCGGAGAAAGAATCCGTCGATTACCAATGCGATACTTGTTTCGAACACCAATAAAGGATATGCTTACAACCTTACCGCGCAGTTCAGCAAAACATGGAAGAATGTTTACGCTTCGTTAGCTTATAATCATAACGATGCGGCTGATATTAACAGTGGGTTGAGTTCAACGGCGCTTTCGAACTGGGAATTTGTACAGGTGGTGGGCGATCCCAACAATCCGCCACTTGCCACTTCAGCCTATGCACTTACACACAGGTTTACTGGTGTGGTGTCGTTTAACCTCAGGTACACGAAATATTTGAGGACGTCGGTGGCTTTCTTTTATTCGGGCAATTCCGGCCAGCGGTTCTCGTATCTGGTTAACGGTGATCTTAACAGTGATGGCAGATTTGGAAATGACCTTATGTACGTGCCGAACAATCCGTCTGAAATAAAATTTGTTGATTTTTTGAACGCCGACAAATCAGTGCGATACACGGCTGCGGAACAGGCAGCGGCGTTTGAGGATTATGTGAATGGTGATAAATATCTCAGCAGCCGCCGCGGGCAGTATACTGAGAGGAATGGAAGCTCCACACCATGGGAGCATGTGATTGATATGCGCATTGCGCAGGACTTTTTTATTACCAAAAACGATAACAGGCATACACTGCAGGTAACGTTTGATATTTTTAATCTTACGAATCTTATCAACAGAACATGGGGCAGGCAGTATACTGTAACGAACCAGGCGTTCAGCATGCTGGCGACGTCGCCCTCCAGTGACCCGGAAAAGGGTTTTAATTATGTTCCGGGATCCGTGCCGTGGAGTATGTCATTTGCTTCAAGGTTCCAGGGACAACTGGGATTGAGGTATAGTTTTAATTGACGCGAAGCGTCATCCCGAGCCCATTCGGCTAACGCCTCAGGGTAAACTCCGCGAGGGATCTGCGGAGTACGCCCACTTCAAAAAATGCGGTAACGCCTTCGCCCACGAGGGCACATCATGCCTGCCTTCGGGCATCTGCAGATAACTCAAATTTTTTCCTTCCCTGTATCCTTTCCTCACAAGAATCCGCATGAGGTCAAGCGTGTCGTCAATAGAATCTATTACTCCATTTTTATTTCTGTCCTCCATCTCATCCATCTCTCCACATTCAAAGAAAAAGGTCATCCCGGGGCGCATGTCGGATTCAGCGATTTGCTTATGCATCATCCGGTGTTTCCACGGATCGTAATCCTTGTCGTCTTTGTCGACGGATCTCCACCATAGTGATCCTGAAAAAACAGCGGTCATGGAAAAAATTTCCGGGTGATGCCAGGAGATATCCAATGCACTTAATCCTCCGAGGGAAAATCCGGCAAATCCTTTTTCAGTGAAATTTATCCCGGGGAATTGGTTGATGATAAAAGGCAACAATTCTTTAATGATAAATTTCTCATATGATGAAGCCTTCGCGCCCCAGCCCTTGTAATCGGGACCGGTAATCATACCGTATTCGTTCTTTCTGTCGGCTCCGCAATGGATGCCTGCAACAATAAGCGGCCTCAGGTTCAGCTTCTGCAATATTTTTGAGAAATCCATTGTTACAAGGTCCTGTCCATCGTTCACTAACAGCAAGCTGCAGTTACTCGCTTCGGGGTCTGTTTTATAGAAATCCAACTTCACTGTTCGCTTAAGGTGTCGTGATTGTAGTTCGCCCGATTGGGTTAGTAAATCGTCTGCTTTTTCTATTTCCATGCGCGAATATTCAATTTTTTTATTCAACACTGTTCCGATAAATTTGGTTACTACCTGCATTAGAAATATTCATACCATCAATGTTGTTCATAATGAAAGAAAAGGAGCCTTTTTGGAGTTGAAAGATGATCTTTCGGGATTGTAAAATGTAAAGTTGCGCCACGAGCCAGTAAAACTAAAAAACCTCTGCAAAAACTACCAGCATGAAAAAAATAGGAATCCTTTTCGGACAGGAAAGAAGCTTCCCAATGGCATTTATCGAACGGGTGAACAGCAAAAACATAGAAGGAATCGAAGCCGAACCAGTAAGAATAGACAAAGTGCCACAGGCCGACTCCGGCGAATACGCTGTAATCGTAGACCGCATCTCGCAAGACGTGCCCTTCTACCGCGCGTACCTCAAAAACGCAGCAATAAGCGGCGCCGCCGTCATCAACAACCCATTCTGGTGGAGCGCCGACGAAAAATTCTTCAACAACGCCCTCGCCACAAAAATCGGCGTGCCCGTACCAAAAACAGTCATCCTGCCCTCACGCGAAATCCCTCCCGACACTTCGAATCAATCTTTCAGCAACCTCGCCTATCCATTGGACTGGGAAGGAATTTTCAACTACGTAGGCTTTCCCGCTTACATGAAACCATTCGCAGGAGGCGGCTGGAAAAACGTGTACAAGCTCAGCGACATGGACGATTTCTACTACAAACACGGAGAAACGGGCCAGCTCGTAATGCTCCTGCAGGAAGAAATTCACTTCGAACAATATTACAGGTGTTATTGTATAGGCGGCAAGCACGTACGTATTATGGCCTACGAGCCACGAAACCCGCATCACCTGCGCTACCAAAGCGATTTTAACCCGGGCCACGACCTCCTGAAACAAATGGAAGAAATTGTAATCAAACTAAACAAATACCTCGGATACGATTTCAATACTGTTGAACTCGCGGTGCGCGACGGCGTTCCCTACGCGATAGACTTTTGCAATCCCGCCCCCGATGCCGAAAAAACAAGCGTTGGCGACGATAACTTCGACTGGGTTGTAGAAACCGCCGCGAACTATGCAATCGAACGGGCGATGGAACATCAACCGGGTGCAGACAACCTCACCTGGGGAGAATTTGTAAAACGGTCGGTTGCGAAACAACCATTGACATGATGAACATATCGAAGAACCTTTTTACACTTGGCATTGAAGAAGAGTATATGGTACTCGATCCGCTCACGCATGAGTTAAGGAGCCATGAGCAGAAAATAGTGAACGAGGGACAGAAAGTAATTAAAGACAAGGTAAAGGCAGAAATGCACCAGGCCGTGGTGGAAGTAGGCACCGACATCTGTGCCAATGTAGATGAGGCTTATAAAGATGTAGCCTTCCTGAGAAAAACTATTTCGGAAATAGCAGAGAGTTTTGGTTTCTGGGTGGGCGCCGCCGGCACTCATCCGTTTAGCCACTGGCAAAGCCAACTCATTACCGACCACGCCCGCTACAGTGAAATTGTAAATGAATTACAGGAAGCCGCCCGAAGCAACCTGATATTTGGCCTCCATGTGCATGTAGGCATGAGCGACAGGAACATGGCAAATCATATCGCCAATTCTACAAGGTATTTTCTCCCGCATATTTATGCGCTGAGCACCAACTCTCCTTTCTGGGAAGGAAGGATCACCGGGTATAAATCGTTCCGCACAAAAGTGTTTGACAAATTTCCACGCACCGGCATTCCTGATACATTTGAAAGTATTGAGGCGTACGACAACTTTATCAAGTTGCTGGTAAAAACCAATTGCATTGATAACGCAAAAAAAATCTGGTGGGACCTGCGGGTGCATCCTTTTTTCAACACCGTTGAATTCAGGATATGCGATGTGCCGATGACCGTTTCGGAAACGATTGCCATCGCAGCCCTGTTCCAGGCCGTTTGCGCGAAAATTTACAAATTGCGGTCGCAGAACATGAACTTCATACAATACAGTCGCGCACTGATCAATGAGAATAAGTGGCGCGCCAGCAGGTATGGAATAGATGGGCGGCTTATTGATTTTGGAAAAGAACAGGAAGTGAGCACACGAATACTGATCAATGAGCTTCTTGAATTTGTAGATGATGTACTCGACGACCTTGGCAGCAGGCACGCGGTTGCTTATATCAGCAAGATGCTTGAAAATGGCACCGGCGCCGACCGGCAGTTGAAGGTTTACGAGGAAACGAACAGTTTGGTGAGTGTAGTGGATTATATTCACGGGTCGTTTTTGAATGATGTGTGATTTGCGTGAGGCGTAAGACGTAGTAAGGGCCATTGTCATCCCGAGCGCAGCGAGGGATCTGTAAATAACGATGTCTGAAGAACTAAACATATCAAAGGGCACAAAAACCGAGCAATACGAATCACTGCTTCCGCAAATAAAAGCAGTAGTCGAAGCCGAAACAGATCTCATCGCGAACCTCGCCAACGTTTGTGCGTGCCTGAAAGAACAATTCGGATGGCTATGGGTAGGATTCTATCTCGTAAAAGATGATGAACTGGTGCTCGGCCCCTTCCAGGGACCGCTGGCCTGCACACGCATAAAAAAAGGAAAAGGCGTTTGCGGCACAAGCTGGGAGAAAAAAGAAACACTGGTAGTTGCCGACGTAAATGCTTTCCCGGGGCACATCGCCTGCAGCAGTCTTTCTCTTTCCGAAATCGTTGTTCCCGTAATGCGCGGCAACAAGGTAGTTGCCGTGCTCGACGTTGACAGCGAGCGCTATAATTTCTTCGATAAAACGGACCAGCAATACCTTGAAGCGCTCGTAAATTTCATTGTTTTCTAATGTTTGTATTTTTGCGGTTATGTTGAATGACCATAAACAGGTGAAAATCGCAATCCTCGACCTGTATGAAGGCGCTCCTAACGAAGGCATGCGCTGTATCCGGCAGCTCCTCAAAACCTATGCAAGCGAAAAGAAAATCGATATCACTTACGAAGAATTCGATGTAAGGCTCGATAAAAAAGTACCTGGCCTTAACTTCGACCTTTATATATCAACCGGTGGTCCCGGCTCGCCGCTCGGTGAAGAAGATGCCGAATGGGAAAATATTTATTTTAACTGGATTGGAAGCATAGAACATTACAATAGCAGCGACGATAACGCCGCGAAAAAACATGTGTTGTTTATCTGTCACTCTTTCCAGATGGCGTGCCGCTATTTCGAAGTAGGCAATGTGTCGAAACGAAAATCAACAGCGTTCGGCGTTTTCCCCGTACATATTGTTGGCGAAGGAAAACAGGAACCTTTATTCAGCGGGCTGCCTGATCCGTTTTATGCAGTAGATAGCAGGGACTACCAGGTGGTGGAACCCGATTACGGTAAAATTGAAACGATGGGGGCATCGGTACTTGCGATTGAAAAGGAACGTCCGCACGTGCCACTTGAAAGGGCGGTGATGGCTTTGCGTTTCAATGACTATATGCTCGGTACACAATTTCATCCTGAAGCCGACGCAGAGGGCATGACGATGTATCTTCAGCGACAGGATAAAAAAGACATGGTGATTGAAAATCATGGCTTGCACAAATGGCAATCGATGATAGATCACCTTAACGACCCGGATAAAATCAGCTGCACCTATTCGCATGTGATACCGAATTTTCTTGACCAGGCGATAAAGGCGCAGTGGAACGGCTTTTGATACAATACGCACATGGAAAAACATACGTACCAGGCTGGCCTGATAGGTAACTGTTCATACCTGGCCCACGTTAACATCAACACAAATATCACATGGCTATGCTGGCCGCGTTTCGACAGCTCGTTTGTATTTGGAGGGCTGCTCGATAGCGAAAAAGGCGGCGAGTTTTCCATACTTCCCGCAACACCATACACGTCAAAACAATATTACCGAGAGAATACCAATATTCTCTGCACAGAAATTTCAAGCGAAGAAGGCAAGTACCGCATTACCGATTTTGCACCCCGGTTCAAACAGTTCGACAGGTTTTTTAAGCCTCTGATGCTTATTCGCAAAATAGAGCCGCTTGAAGGATTGCCGCGAATAAAAATTAACTGCAAACCCGTTTATGAATATGCTGAACGCGAACTCGAAACTGTACGGGGCAGCAATCACATCGAATACCAGGGAGGCCCCGACAAAATCAGGCTCACAACGAATATCCCTGTGAGTTATATCATCGAGGGCCATTACTTCATTCTCAACGAAACCCGTTATTTGCTCCTCACCTACGGAGCGCCGCTTGAGGCGCCACTTGAAAGTACCGCGGAAACATTTCTGAGAGAAACCACTGCTTACTGGCGCACGTGGATAAAACATTCTTCCATCGTACGTTTTCATCAGCCATTCGTAATTCGCGCCGCACTGTGCCTTAAAATTCACCAGTATGAAGACACCGGCGCCATCATTGCGGCAAGCACTACCAGCCTGCCCGAATATGATGGCAGCGGACGAAACTGGGACTATCGTTTCTGCTGGCTGCGTGATACTTATTACGTAATTACGTCGCTTAACCACATTGGTCATTTTGAAGAGATGGAAAAATATTTCCATTATGTAACCGACATATGTTTTTCCGAACAGGTGCGTTACCAACCGCTATATGGAATCACCGGCGAACGACAGCTGACAGAACGTATTCTACCGGGATTAAAAGGCTATCTCGGTAACCAGCCCGTACGTATAGGCAACCAGGCTTACGAGCATATTCAGAACGATATATATGGACAGGTGCTTATTTCGCTCCTGCCGTTATACACCGATCACCGTTTTGTTTTCCATGAAAGAAAAGATTCAGCGAGATGGATAGACACGGTGCTGAGCAAGATTGAAATGACCATAGATGAGAAGGATGCAGGCATCTGGGAGTTCCGCAATATGGCGCATTATCATGCGTACAGCAACCTGTTCCAATGGGCGGGATGTTGCGCAGCAGAAAAAATGGCAACGCTGATCGGTGACGATAGGCTTCTTCAACGCGCTAAAATATTGAAGGAAAAAGCCGCAGCGCATATTGAAAGCTGTTACGATCCCGAGCGGAAAGTATACAGGCACGCCAAAAGCAGCTCGCACCTCGATGCGAGTACGCTGCAATTGATCATGATGAACTTCATTGATCCCGCATCTCAGAAAGCCAGGGATCACCTCGCAGCGCTGGAGAAAGAATTGCGCACTCCAAAAGGATTATTCTACCGCTATCTTCACTCCGACGATTTCGGCAAACCAAAAACAACATTTTTGATCTGTGCGTTCTGGTATGTCGAAGCGCTTGCATGCGTTGGAAGAATTGATGATGCGATCCGCGAATTCGAGAACCTGTTACAATATTCCAACCACCTGTTGCTTTTTAGTGAAGATGTAGATGAAGAAACAGGAAGCCAGTGGGGCAATTTCCCGCAGGCGTACAGTCACGTTGGACTAATGAACGCCGCTTACAGGATCGCTATGAAGCTCGACACTCCGATCTTCCTTTAGTTCATTATCGCCTGGTCTTTCGCCATGCTGTTAAAACTGGTCAGCTCCTTCAAAAAGTTGCGTACGTCGATATAATTACCGGTGTAGAAGCTTGCTGCCGAAACGTGGCTTCCCACTTTTATCGTAACCGCATCCGGCGGCAGTGCTTTAAAAATATCTTCATCAGTATGATCGTCGCCGATGGCCATAATGAAATCATAGTCGCCTTCCTGCACAAAGTTCATTACCGCTTTGCCCTTGTTGATCTCAATATTTTTTATTTCAACCACCTTATTTCCCGGCAACAATTGCAGCCCCTTGTCTTCAACGAGGTAGCGCAACGTGTTCATGAGCTCATTTGTTCTCAGTTCCCCAAGGCTCTCCTCCACTTTACGATAGTGCCATACCAATGAAAAATCTTTTTCTTCGATAAAAGCGCCCGGGGTGCGGTCGGTGAATGAATCAAGCACCTGGTAAAAATCTTTCTTCCAGTTCGAGCTTAAACCGGGAACACTTATCCAGTTGTTATGTCTTGTTTTCGTCCACGCTCCATGTTCGGAAATCATGTCTACGTCGAGGTCGCCAAACCATTTTTCGAGAAAGCGAGGGTTGCGGCCGCTCACGAGAACAAGTTTGTTCGCTGCGTCCGAAGAGAGTTGTTTCAGCAACTGGTATAGTTCTTCATCGGGTGCGGCAAGTTCAATATTGGTTTTAAAGCCAACAAGTGTTCCGTCGTAGTCCAGGAAAATGATCCTGCGGCTGGTAGAAGCGTACTTTCTTTTGATGTTATAACGGGTAGAACTGTTGATGCGTTTGGCATACATCGACTGTTGCATCTGCTTAACTTCTGTAAGCCTGTTCATAAACAACTTTACCCAGTGTGAAATGTTAAACTTCATTACTATATCTTTCATCATCTTCATCCGTCGTGATTGCTCCTGTTCCGGCATGTTCAACGCTTCTATAATAGCGTTCGACATGGCCTCAATATTGTTCGGGTTTACAATTAAAGCGTCTACGAGCTCTTTTGAGGCTCCGGCCATTTCGCTCAGGATCAGAACGCCATCGTCATTCTGCCTGCTTGCCACATATTCTTTGCACACAAGGTTCATTCCATCGCGCATGGGTGTTACGAGGCAGGTATGGGCCTTCGCATACAACGCCGAGAGTTCTTCCATCGGAAAAGAGCGGTAGAAGTAATTAACCGGCTGCCATTCCATGGTACGGTAGCGCGCGTTTATACTTCCCACAAATTTATCTATTTCGTCGCGCAGTTCCTTGTATTGCGGCACATTATCGCGGGAAGGCACAACGATCATATACAACGAAATCCTGCACATGTAATCGGGATTGTTCTGCAAAAGCATTTCAAACGCCTGCAGGCGCTGTAAAATCCCCTTGCTGTAATCGAGCCGGTCTATCGACAGGATCATCTTTACATCGCCGAACATTTTATCGAGAGTGGCCACGCGTTCCTTCACATCCTGCGACCGAACAAACTCAGCAAATTTCTGACTGTCGACGCCCATCGGAAAACTATCCACTACAATACTCCTGTTGTTGTAGCTGATTTCATTCGAAGATGAAATAATGGAAGTCATCAACCTGCGCGTCGATTGCACAAGATGCCTGGCATCATCAAATGTGTGAAAGCCGATAAGGTCGGCGCCCAGTATTCCTTCCAATATCTCGAGGCGCCACGGAATGAGCCTGAAAAGCTCATACGAAGGAAAGGGTATGTGCTGGAAGAAACCGATAGTAATGTCGGGAAGCACGGAACGAATAAGCCCGGGAAGCAACAGCAGCTGGTAATCGTGTATCCAGATAGTATCGCCCGGATCCGCTACATCGAGGATGATGTCCCGGAATTTCTTATTTACGTTCAGGTAACAATCCCAATACGATTTATTGTAGCGGGCATAGGTGGGCATATAGTGGAACACCGGCCACAACACTTCATTTGAAAAACCTTCATAGTATTGGTTGATCTCATCCTGTGTTAAGAAAACAGGCTTAAGATTCTTTAAATCCAGTTCGTGAGTTAACCTCCGCTTTTCCTCTTCATCATTCACCTCCAGCCCGGGCCAGCCCACCCAAATATTTCCGGATTGCTCGTAAATAGATCCTAATCCCGTTGCCAAACCGCCTTCACTCTGTACAAAAGAAAACTCGCCACTATTCTCAACCAATTTCACCGGTAATCTATTCGAAACGATAATCGTCTTGCTCATCAATATGAATTAGTTGATAACTAAATTAATAACATTAATAAACATACCAGCAATCTTATTCATTAACTCTCAAAGCCATCTGAGAATTAGAAATTTAATAATAACGTAAATAAATATCTGAAAGGAAAATGTAGAAAAGATTCCCCAGGAAATTGAAAATCTTTTCGCTTTATTATATCATGGTTGAATTATGATTATGGCAAGCTATTTTATTTATAACGATGAGTAACACCTTTCGTAAATAAAAATGTAATGTCATGGGAAATCTTCTGTACATCATTGCAGTGATTCTGATAATCGCATGGGCGATTGGATTTTTAGGCTATAGCGCCGGTGGTTTAATACACATTTTGCTTGTAATCGCTGTAATCGCGATAGTGTTAAGGTTAATTCGTGGCTCAGGCGTGTAGCGCACTTTGAGCTTTATGCGTGAGAACAAAAGATCTTATGAACGATATTAATAAACCCCCGTGGCAGGGGGTTTAATCGTTACCCGAAAGGGATCTTTGGATAAAAGATTTATCTTTTCACAAAAAAGAATGCACATTCAGTTCTGGTCCGTCGGAAAAAGTAACGACCAGTATGTTGCCGAAGGCATCACCGATTTTACAAAACGGATAAATAATTATTTCACCGCTTCATGGAAGATTATCCCACCTCCAAAGAACGCTTCTTCGCTGATTGAAGCAGATCAGAAAAAGAAAGAAGCCGAACTCATCCTCAAACAACTTGATACTCCTGATTATCTCGTCGCGCTCGACGAACGCGGCAGGCCATTTACCTCAAACCAGCTTTCTTCGTTTATACAGGACCGTGCGAACGACAGCACGAAACAGCTCATTTTTCTTATCGGAGGCGCTTTTGGCCTCGACAGTACCGTATTGAAACGCGCCAACTTCACCTGGTCGCTCTCTGCATTAACATTTCCGCACCAGCTGGTACGACTCATCCTTGCCGAGCAGGTGTACCGCGCCTGCACAATCCTGAGAAACGAAAAATATCATCACAGCTGACTATCTTTACGACATGGCGCTTTCCATCACGGTTATCATCATCATCATTACTGCTCTTGTATCATTTGGGGCTTTCAGAAACGAGAAATTGCTGAATGATCTTATCTTTTATCCACCGGCGGTTACAGAGAACAAACAATATTACAGGTTCATCACCTGTGGTTTTATCCACGCAGATTTCGCCCACTTGTTGTTTAATATGTTCTCTCTATATCTCTTTGGCGACCTCGTAGAGAATCAGTTTAAATCAATTTTTGGAGAAAGTGGAAAAATACTTTACCTCGTCATGTACGTGCTCGCACTTGTTGTGAGCCTCCTTCCCACCTATTTCAAAAACAAAAACAACCAGTACTACAGAAGTCTTGGCGCCTCGGGGGCTGTATCGGCCGTGGTGTTCGCAGGACTAATGATGGCGCCATATCTTAAAGTGGGACTCTTCATTATCCCACCCATTATTCCAGGCTTTGTGTTCGGACCCCTCTACCTGGTTGTTTCTGCATGGCTCGACCGCAAGGGGGGCGATAATATCAATCATTCAGCCCACATCTGGGGGGCGCTTTTTGGCGTGGCGTTTTTAATTATTGTGGGATACCTGTCCGGGGGCAGGTACGATGCGATACAAACGTTTATTGAGGGAGTACGATATTATTTCAGGTCTTGATTACCAGGACATCTTTCGTGGAGTCCGTAATTTTAAACCGCTCATCAATCCTCATCCCCATCACCCAGCAAATACGGTTACCGGATTGAAGCACCCAGACTTTTTCTTTTTGCGTCGGGGAAAGCTTCTGATCAATTAAAAAACGCGAAACCTTTTTCTTTTTTTTCATCCCTAAAGGATAAAAATAATCACCCGCTTTCCATTTACGCAGGCAAAGCGGAAACTTAACCGCGCGGTGGTCAAGCTGTGCAACATCACGAGAGCCGGATATCTGCAGTCCATCCGCTTTTGCTCTTTGAATGGTTAACACCTTATCCGCATATTTCACTTCGGCGGTTCCTTCTTCAATCAGAATATTCGACGCCCGTTCGGTATTGCGTGGAGAAATAATCAGCCACCCGCGGTTCACAAAAATCCGGTGAGTAGTTGATTGTACGAATTTTCCCTGTTCGGCATCGAGCAGGTGAACCACATCATGCAGTTGGTGAGAAGTAAAGTTATAATCGCTTATCACCTCGTATAAAATTGTATTCACCGGCGAGGCCTTCTTCAATTTCAGCACCGGCACGTGCACTTCATCCCCACGAAATTCAAGCAACTTTTTCTTATAATGCGCAACCGCCTGCCTGTACAATTCATCAGCTTCGTGAAACCGCTCAATGTTCTGTAAAATATTCTCTTCTGCCTCAGGATAAATTTTATACACCATCGGGATGACGGCGTTCCGGAAATAATTTCTCGAATATTTATCGGAAGAATTAGAAATATCCTCGCGCCAGCGGAGCTTGTTTTCGCTTGCGTATGCAAGAAGTTCTTTCTTGTGAAAATGCAACAACGGCCGCACAATGCTATCGTGCTTTTCAAGCATCCCTCTTAAACCACTGATGCCCGTTCCCCGAAAAAAATTCATTAGCACCGTTTCGATATTGTCATCCGCATGATGCGCAGTAAGCAAAACCTTCAATCCATTCTGCATAAGTTCCCTGAACCACGCATATCTCAGTTCCCTTGCAGCCACCTGTACCGAACATTTGTTTTTTTCAGCATAGCCTTTTGGATCGAATTGTTTAACGTGGATGGGTACCCGATAATGAACCGCCAGTTCCCTGACGAAACACTCATCGGCTGTGCTGTCCTCTCCCCTCAATTGAAAATTCGCGTGAGCTATCTCAAACACAAAACCTGCACGGTGGCACAGGTCACACAACACAACGGAATCCACTCCCCCGCTCACAGCAACCAGCAGACGGTCGGTTGGAGAGAAAAGGTTTTTCTCCGTTATATTTTGTTTGAACCGGGGAAGCATTTGACGCAAAACTTGTTTTTTTGATAAAAATTCTTTTGGTTTGCAAGACCCTCATAGTTGCATAAACAACTTTTAAACCACAATAATTATGAAGATTCTGGTTTGCATTAGTAAAACGCCTGACACCACAGCAAAAATAGCCTTCACGGATAACAATACGAAATTCGCGGAAGCAGGCGTGCAATGGATCATCAACCCCTACGATGAGTGGTATGCGCTGGTGCGCGCGATAGAATTGAAAGAAAAAGATCCGTCGGTCGTTATTCATCTCATCACCGTTGGTACGGCCGATGTTGAACCCATCATCAGGAAAGCGCTCGCATTGGGCGGCGACGAAGCCTTCAGGGTAAATGCATCGTCACACGACAGCTTCTTCATCTCCTCTCAAATCGCAGAAATTGCAAAACAGGGTAACTACGATCTCATTTTTACGGGTAAGGAAACGATCGACTACAACAGCTCGTCGGTCGGTGGCATGGTAGCCGAACTGCTCGATCTGCCCTATATCAGTCTCGCCACGAAGTTTGAATTAAACGGCGCTACTGCAACTGTTACCCGCGAAATTGAAGGCGGAGAAGAAGTAGTAGAGGCATCGTTACCGCTCGTGGTAAGCTGTCAGAAAGGAATGGCGGAGCAACGTATTCCGAATATGAAAGGAATCATGGGTGCGCGCACAAAACCATTAAAGGTGAGCGATCCGGTAAACGCGGAGGCGCCAACCTCTATCATTTCGTTTGAAACTCCCCCACCAAAAGCCGGGGTGAAACTCATTCCCGCCGACAACCCGGCTGAATTGATACGCTTATTACGTGAAGAAGCAAAAGTGATCTGATACACCTGTTAAACTACTTTATGCCAGTACTTATTTTTCTCGATCAATCCGACAACACAATAAAGAAAACCACCCCCGAAGTAATCACTTACGGGGCGAAACTTGCCGCACAGCTTGGTATCACCGCCGAAGGTATTTTACTCGGTACCGTGAGCTCCGATATTGCCGCGCTCGGCAAATACGGGGTGACTAAAATTCATCACGTAAACGACGAAAAACTTAACCACCCTGACGGCCAGGTATATACGCAGATTATTGCACAGGCGGTGGACGCCATCGGCGCGAAGGTGATCGTTTTCTCCAACAACCTGCATGGCAAGGCTATTGCGCCACGACTGGCCGCAAAGCTTAAGGCCGGGCTGGTGTCGGGAGCGGTGGCGTTACCGGACATGTCGAATGGATTTGTGGTGAAAAAAACCGTGTTCTCGGGAAAAGCTTTTGCAAATATTTCAGTTAACACCGGCATAAAAATTATTTCTGTAAATCCGAATGCCTTCCAGGCCGAAGCCAGTGGAGGCGCCGCCGAAGTTGTTCCGTTTAATGCGACAATTAATGCTGCGAAAACGAAAGTGGTATCGGTGAATAAAATAAAAGGCGAAATTCCGTTAAGCGAAGCGGAACGGGTTGTCAGCGCCGGCAGGGGTCTCAAAGGTCCGGAGAACTGGAAGATGATCGAAGAACTCGCATCGGTGCTTCATGCGGCCACAGCGTGCAGCAGGGCCGTAGCAGACGCCGGTTGGCGACCGCATCATGAACATGTGGGGCAAACGGGTTTGGCAATTGCACCCAACCTGTATATGGCCATTGCTATCTCAGGTGCGATTCAGCACCTCGCGGGAGTGAACAGGAGTAAAGTAATTGTAGTGATTAACAAAGACCCCGAAGCTCCTTTCTTTAAAGCTGCGGACTATGGAATTGTAGGCGACGCATTTGAAGTTGTGCCTAAATTGATAGAGGCTGCAAAGGCTCTTTAGGCCGCCCCGCTTTTCAATAAAAATTGTACGTTTGTGGTTTATTAATAACCTAAAAAAACTACCCACCCGGCTACAGCGGCGTAACACGGGTAAGAGTGTTAATATGAAGAAAATAGAGTTGGAAATAGTGGCTTTGTCGCATAGTATAACCCAAACACATTCGTACGCAGTAGTCTTAGGCGAAGTAAACGGATTACGCCGGCTCCCCATTGTAATAGGTGGCTTCGAGGCACAGGCCATTGCGGTGGCCCTGGAAAAAATGCACCCAAGCCGACCTCTCACGCACGACCTCATGAAGAACTTCATGAACGCCTTCAATATCGATCTCCAGGAAATAATCATATGCGATCTGCAGGAAGGAATTTTTTACTCAAAGCTGCTGTGTGTAAGTGAACATGATACCGTTGAAATAGATTCGAGAACGTCTGATGCGCTGGCGCTGGCGGTGAGATTTGGTTGCCCGATTTTCACGTACGACAATATCCTTGAAAGCGCAGGCATACTTATGGAAGATTCCTCTGGCAAAAAGAAGATCGCGCGGGAAGCTGTAACCACCGAAACCTCGCGTGGCTCCGACGACCTGCGTGCGCTTTCGGTTGAAGAACTGAACCACCTTCTCAACGAGGTGCTGGAGCAGGAGGATTACCTGAGAGCAATAGCCATTCGCGACGAGATAAACAGCCGAAAAAAATCCCGCTAATATAATTGGTCCTTTTTCCGAATTGCAAGATCAACCTGGGTCTTCGTGTGACCGGCAAACGCGCCGACGGTTATCACGACATTGAAACGATCTTCTATCCACTGCCCCTCTACGACGCACTGGAAGCCACAACGAGCTCGCTGGTGAAAGAAACTACATCACCTTTCGATCTCACCATAACCGGTATTCCCATCCCCGGCGACACGGCAAACAATTTATGCAGGAAGGCATGGGAAATTATAAAGGAAGCCTTCCCTGCCATTGCTCCAGTACGAATGTACCTGCATAAAGCAATACCGACCGGCGCCGGCCTCGGCGGAGGTTCGTCGGACGGCGCACATACGCTGCTATTACTTAATGAGGAACTACAGCTTAACCTTTCGACTGAAAAATTGCTTGAATACGCGCTGCGTCTCGGAAGTGATTGTCCATTCTTCATTCTTAATAAACCGTGTTTCGCCACGGGACGCGGTGAAAAAATGGAGGATATAGAGGTAAACCTGTCCGGTTATTATTTTGTTGTTATCCATCCGGGAATACATGTAGATACAGGGGAGGCATTTAAATCCCTGGATAAAATTGATGACGCCAAACGTGCACCTTCCCTGAAGAATATTATCTCGCAGCCGGTCCCAACCTGGAGGGATAAACTGGTAAACGACTTTGAGGAGCCTGTGTTTAAAAAACATCCTGGGATCAAAAACATCAGGCAACTGCTCTACGATTCAGGGGCCGAATACGCAGCCATGACAGGCACGGGAAGCAGTGTTTTTGGAATTTTCCATAACAGCAAAAAAACAGGAAATTTGAAGACGAGTGATAAATACAGGATTTATACACTAAATCAACACACTTGAAAGTAGTTGGCTTCACATTCATCAGGAATGCCATTAAATACGACTACCCCGTTGAAGAGGCCATCAGGTCTATCCTGCCATTGTGCGATGAAGTGATAGTGAACGTCGGTAACTCCGATGACGGCACCGCGGAACTCATTTCACGAATCGATCCCACCAAAATAAAAATGTTCCACTCAACGTGGGATGAGAAATTGATAGAAGGCGGCCGCGTACTTGCCGCCGAAACAGACAAAGCTTATGAGCAAGTACCGGATGATGCAGACTGGTGCATTTACATCCAGGCCGATGAGGTAATACACGAAAAATATTACCCGGTAATCACCGCTGCCATGAAAAAATACCGGGACGAGAAGAAGGTTGAAGGATTACTGTTTAAATACCTCCACTTTTACGGAAGCTATGATTATGTAGGTGACACGCGCAAGTGGTACAGTCACGAAATACGAATTATCCGGAAAGACAACCGCATTCACTCCTACCGCGACGCGCAGGGATTCAGGATAGAAGGAAGGAAACTGCAGGTGGCAGAAATTGACGCTTACATTTATCATTATGGATGGGTGCGTCATCCATTATACCAGATGCAGAAAGTGCTCGGATTTGAGAAACTGTACGACAGCGATAATATGGCTAACCGGTTGTCGAAGGAAGCTACTGATCATTTCGACTATTCCGATATCGACTCCTTAACACGTTTTGCGGGTTCACATCCTGTAGTAATGCGTGAAAGAATTGCAAAAAAGAACTGGACTTTCGAGCATGACATCTCGAGAAAAAAATTTACGCTGAAGGGACGCGTGTTGCATTGGATTGAAAATGTTACGGGGAAGCGGCTGTTCGACTACAGGAATTATCATATCATCAGGTAATTCGTATCTTTGCGGAAAGTTTATTTTATTACTCTCCTGGAGCACATACCGCATATTCTGAAATCGAATCTCGATTTGCTCGTTCACTGACGTGTGTTTTTCTTTTTGTTCTTCGCCTCCGGCGGAGGTGTTACGTAATTTTTTCTCCCGTTCCATTTTTTTATTTTCAATTTATGACCACGACACAAACGAACTCTCAATATTATTTCGATCTCGAAGAAAAATATGGCGCCCACAACTATCATCCCTTACCAGTTGTTCTGGAAAAAGGTGATGGCGTTTACGTGTACGACATTGAAGGAAAAAGATATTTCGATTTTCTCAGCGGATATTCCGCGTTGAACCAGGGTCACTGCCATCCAAAAATAGTTGACGCTTTTACCAGGCAGGCATCAAAGCTCACACTTACCTCGCGGGCCTATTACAATAATAAACTCGGCGAATTTGAAAAATATATTACCGACCTGTTTGGCTACGACAAAGTGTTGCCGATGAACACCGGCGTTGAAGCGGTGGAAACTGCCATCAAGCTTTGCCGCAAATGGGCATATAGTGTCAAAGGAGTAGAAACGAACAAAGCAAAAATTATTGTTTGTGAAAATAATTTTCATGGTCGCACAAGCACGGTAATTTCCTTCAGCACCGATCCGCAATCGTACACAGGCTTTGGTCCGCTGATGCATGGTTTTGAAATAATTCCCTACAATAATATTCCGGCACTTGAAAAAGCATTGCGCGATCCGAATGTCGCGGGATTTCTTGTGGAACCGATACAGGGAGAAGCCGGCATTATCGTTCCTGGTGAAGGATACCTGGCGAAAGCAAAACAGCTATGTGAAGAAGCGAATGTACTTTTCATCGCCGATGAAATTCAAACAGGATTATGCAGAACAGGAAAAATGTTATGCATTGATCATGAAAATGTAAAAGCCGATATCCTCATCCTGGGGAAAGCGTTGAGCGGAGGCATGATGCCCGTGTCGGCAGTACTGGCGGACGATGAAATCATGCTCACCATAAAGCCAGGTGAACATGGTTCTACATATGGCGGAAACCCTCTTGCAGCAGCCGTGGCAATTGCATCTCTTCAAGTGCTCACCGATGAATCGCTCGCGCAGAAAGCCACAAAAACAGGCAAGCTTATGCGGGATGAATTAAGAAAAATAAATTCACCCCTCATATCGGAAGTGAGAGGCAAAGGTTTACTGAACGCGATAGAAATTAGTCACTACGATAAACAGGCAGCATGGAACTTATGCCTGATCATGAAAGATTTTGGTTTACTTGCAAAACCAACGCATGGCGATAAAATCAGGCTGGCTCCACCGCTGATTATTACTGAGCAACAGGTCCTGGAATCTGTCGACATTATCAGCCGCAGCATTCATGCATTTGGAAAATAAAAATCTATTGAACGTCAGAAATTTTTTCAGAAACATTTGTATCGGCCTCGTTGACGGACTAACCATTCCTCTCGCGCTTGCCGCAGGTCTCAGCGGTCTTGCGAACAAAAATTCGCCGGTGATTATCGCGTGTTTCGCAGCTGCAGTAGCCGGGGCATTCACAATGACAATCGGTGGATATTTTGAAAGTAAAAAATATAGTTCGGGCGTAAAGCCATCTGTCGCCGGACTTACGATCGGAACAGGATATCTTGTTGGTGGAATTATTACGACAGTCCCGTATTATTTTGTAGCGTCGCCGTTGATTGCACTTCAGTATTCCGTGATCGCTACGCTAACGGTTTTGTTTGTTGCCGGTTACTGGGAAAGTAAATTAAACGGAGGCACCGGGTGGGCAAATGCCGCGCGTGTTTGTGTGACCGGGGCCGCCGCCGCAGGCGTTGCGTTCTACATTGCAAAATTATTTGTTTGAAGAACCGCCGTCTTTCAGTTTGATATCAGGCAACAGCGCGCACAGGAAAATAACGATGGAACTGAAAAGCATTACCCAGATACCCGGTTGTTTTTCTGGACAAACACCCTGGTAACACCCTGAAAAAAGAATGAATGTTTTTATCGCGTACGCTATTATGAAAACACAGAACAACACATTCCACCGTTTCGCCCATATCTTTGGAATAAGGAAAAAAATGATAGCTATGAAAGCAAGACCCGTGAAAAGCTTTCCCGGTTTACCATAAATGTTGCCCTCAGAAACAAACCCGGTAAAATATTTGTGTAAATCAGGATACCAGGTCCAGTTTGTAAAGCACGAAACGACGAGGGTGAGACAGGCGACGATACCTATCCATTGTGAAAATTTCATAAGCGAATATACATTTGACAAAATAAAAGTTCTATGGCGATAGTTGAAACATCACTCAGGGAAATTGATGAAGCAGCAGAAAAAGCATATACTGCTTTTCTTACTTACAGGCAGGCTTCGCCGTCACAAAAAGTAAAATTTCTTAACCTTATTGCCGAATTGCTCGAACGTGAGCGCGCGAGGCTTATCAGCATAGCGAACAGGGAAACGTTCCTTCCACCTGAAAGGCTCGACGGGGAATATACCCGCACCATTAACCAATTACGCTTTTTCAGCGACCTCGTGAAAGAAGGTACGTGGGTACGTGCAATCATCAACAAAGGCGATCCCACAAGAAAACCTCTTCCCAAACCCGACCTCCGGCAGATTCAATATCCATTAGGACCGGTAGCGGTATTTGGCGCAAGCAACTTTCCCTTTGCGTATTCAGTTTGCGGAGGCGACACCGCAGCCGCGCTTGCTGCCGGCTGCCCCGTAGTGTATAAAGCAAACCCGGGACATCCGGAAACATCCGTTGAAGTGACGAAAATTGTGGTTGAGGCTGCCAGGCAGGCCGGGTTACCTGATGGAACATTTTCTATGGTTCAGGGCGCATCGCACGAAACAGGCGCACGGCTGGTAACCCATCCGCGCATCAAAGCCGTTGGCTTCACCGGGTCACTAAAAGGGGGACGTGCCATCTTCGACGCCTGCGCTACTCGTGAGGAACCTATACCCGTTTATGCTGAAATGGGAAGCACTAATCCCGTGTTTATACTTCCGGAAATACTTGAGCAAAAAGGTGAAGAGATCGCGCGGTTGCTCGCCACATCAAACACGGCCAGTGCGGGTCAGTTTTGCACAAACCCCGGTATAATGGTCGCGAATGAAAAATCATCGGCTAAATTCTACGATGAATTTGCCAAAGTGATCCGCGACACACCATCGGCACCAATGCTCACTAACTCTATATTCAATAGCTTCGAAAAAAGCATGCATGAAGTAATGGAGAAGAAAAAGGTGCAGGTTGCCGCGGTTGCCAGCGATGAAAAATCGAACAACGCACGCGCACATATGTTTGTGTCATCAGCGGAAAACTTCCTGGGAGATGATGATTTGTGGGAAGAGATGTTTGGACCCAGTTCCATCCAGGTGACCGCAAAAAACAGCGATGAAATGATGAGGATCGCTGAAGCTTTGCCTGGTCAACTTACCGCAACAGTATGGGGAACAGAGAACGATCTCAAAAGTAATATTCCGTTGATCAGGTTGCTCGAACTAAAAGCCGGACGTTTGATTATCAACGGCGTTCCAACGGGTGTTGAGGTGGCTCCTGCCATGAATCATGGCGGTCCCTACCCTGCTACTACTGATAGTAAGTTTACATCGGTTGGTACCCAGTCCATTTACAGGTTCACAAGGCCCGTTTGTTACCAAAACTTCCCGGAATACCTGCTGCCTGATGAATTAAAAGGGTAGATGACATAAAAATTCAAAAAAGTTATCTTCGCCCGGTGAATACTCAACTCGACATCAGCCCGGAAAAGAAGGTACCCATGTACATGCAGATCGTTGACTCCATAACGGACGCGATCCGCAGGGGCAACTATAAAATGGGAGACCGGATCTATTCGATCAACGAACTAAGCAATGAATATTTTCTCGCACGCGACACAGTGCAGAAAGCTTATAATATTCTGCATGAAAGAGGCGTGATAACCTCCGTAAAAGGAAAAGGATATTACGTAAACAACACAAACCTCGACATTGCCTACAAAGTGCTGCTGCTTTTCAGCAAAATCAGCAATTATAAAAAACAAATTTATAACAGCTTCGTACATACGCTGGGAAACAATGCAGTGGTGGATATCAAAATACACCATTTCAATGCCGCGTTGTTTCGTGAGCATATTCAAACTAACATCAACAACTACGATTACTTCGTGGTGATGCCGCACTTTTATGATGATCCCGCCGAAGCGCTTAGCATCATCAAAACAATTCCGCAGGACAAACTCATCATACTCGATAAAAACATTCCTGCTACCGATCTTCATTCAGCTGCTGTTTACCAGGATTTTCAGAACGACATAGTACACGCTTTAGAACAGGGTCTTGATCTTTTGAAAAAGTATGATAAACTTTATCTCGTATTTCCGGGCACGGGCAAGTACTCACCGGAAATAGTACAGGGATTCAGAAAGTTTTGCATGCAAAACGATTTCAGGAACGAAGTACTTGAAGAAATTACGCCGGGCACCGAAATAGGCCGCGGTGAAACGTATATTGTTATAGAAGAAAGCGATCTCTGCAACCTGATAAAATTATCGAGGGAGAAAAAATTGCAGATCGGAAAAGACCTCGGCATCATTTCTTACAACGACAGTCCGCTTAAAGAAATTCTTCTCGATGGAATAACCGTTATCACCACCGATCATATAAAAATGGGAGAAACCGCCGCCCGGTTAATTCTCGATAACAGCAAAGAGAAAATTAAAAACCCGTTTGTGCTGATAAGAAGAGGATCCGTTTGATTTATCTTAAAAACGCCGACGCCACACCGCCATCAACATTCAATACGTTTCCTGTTGATTTATTCAACAAACCCGACACAAATACGTAACACGCATTAGCGATGTCTTCAGGAAGAATGCTTTCGTTCAGCAACGTTCGCTTCGCGTAAAAAGCGGGCAGCTCTTCTACCTTGACACCGTATGCCTTTGCTCTGCCCTCGGCCCATCCGCCGGCCCAGATATTTGAATCGGCAATTACCGCATCCGGATTTACAATGTTTACACGAATGTGATCAGCAGCAAGCTCCGCGGCTAACAAACGGCTCATATGCGCCTGTGCAGCTTTTGCTGAACCATACCCAGCGTTGTTAGGACCAGCAAACTGTGCATTCTTCGAAACAATGTTAATGATATCTCCGCCCAACCCCTGTTTCTTCATCACTTTAACCGCTTCGCGCGACACAAGAAACTGTCCTTTTACGAGAATATCATACAACTTGTCCCAATCCGCAATAGTGTGGTCGGTCAGTGATTTGGAAATACTGATGCCGGCGTTATTTACAATGATGTCCACTCCGCCGAATAAAAGCGATGCGCCTGAGAACGCGTTTATTGCACTTTGTTCGCTCGTTACATCAAGCAGCACGCTTTCTACATTATCGTTGCTGAACAATTTTTTAAACTCGCTGGTCGAGCCTTCCAGTCTTTTTTCATCAATATCGTTAAGGATCACACATGCTCCTTCTTCCGCGAACTTTTTAGCTATTGCCTTGCCAATACCGCCGCCGCTGCCCGTCACCAGGGCAATGCGACCTGAAAGCGCCTTTGGTTTCGGCATGCGTTGCAATTTGGCTTCTTCCAGCAACCAGTATTCGATATTAAAAGCTTCCTGCCGTGGCAGTGAAGTGTACTCCGAGATCGCTTCGGAACCCCGCATTACATTAATAGCATTAATATAAAATTCAGATGCAACACGGGCCGTCTGCTTATCTTTCGAAAAAGTAAACATACCGACCGCAGGAAAAATAATTACTACGGGGTTGGCATCTCTTATTGCCGGGCTATTCGGATGTTTACACGCTGCATAATATTCCCCGTACATTTTCCTGTATTCCTCGAACTGTGGCGTAAGTGCTTTCTTCAGAACTTCTGCATTTTCAACATCATCTTCAGGCTTAAGATTTAATACCAGGGGACTGATCTTCGTTCTGAGGAAGTGATCGGGACAACTGGTTCCCATCGGGGCAAGCCTCGCAAGATCGTTCGAGTTGATAAATTGCAACACTCTTTCATCGTCGGTAAAATGACCCACCATGCGCGTTTTTGAGGAACATAATCCACGTAATACGGGCGCGATAGTCGCGGCTTTCTTTAGTCTTTCCTCTTTTGGAAGCGATTTTAATTTTTGCCCGCCGAAAACTTTTGTTTTCGAAACGTGATCCTCTATGTATTGTGCGCAGCGTTCAATCACTTCAAGAGTATTGATATAGGATTCGAAAGCTGTGTCGCCCCATGTGAACAATCCATGGGAGCCAAGCATAATACCACGGATACCCGGATTTTCATCAAGACATTTCTTCATCTGCAAACCAAGTTCAAAACCCGGACGTTGCCAGTCTACCCAACCGATGGTTCCACTGAAGAGTTCCTGGGTTATTTTCTTTCCGTCTTTTGCCGCCGCAATAGCGATTGCCGCGTCGGGATGAAGATGATCGATATGTTTGAAAGGAAGAAAGCCATGCAGTGGTGTATCTATGGAAGGAGCTTTTGAAGACAGGTCGAAAATACAGTGATTAAAAAGCTCGACCATTTCATCTTCATGCTCAATACCCCGATAAATATTTTTAAGGTTAAGCAGTCTGTCTACATAGAGCGCGGCGAGACCGGTTTTTTTCAATGTACCAAGATCACCGCCGGAACCCTTCACCCACATTACTTCTGTTTGTTCGCCTGTAAGCGGATCCTTCTCCATTACCTTACAGGATGTATTTCCACCGCCATAATTGGTAAGGCGCAGGTCGGCACCGAGAAGGTTGGAACGATAGATAAGCAATGCCACCTCATCGTCGCCTAAAGAGGCCGCCTTTGCATCATCCCATAAATAGCTCACATGTTTAAACTGCTCCTTACCTATAACTTCTGGCATAATTGTTATTTTATAAATGGTCTTAAAAGTAAGATTTCATTTGTTTTTAGCTGTCATGCCGTGTGATGCCTGCAACTTATCTTCGCCCGGCTGAAAAGCACCACTTTCTTTAAACGAAACGATAGAATGGCTCTGTTAGAAAAGCAACTGAAGGTAAAACGCTCCACTCTCCCCGGCGCCGGTAAAGGACTGTTCACGACTAAATTTATACCCGGGGGAACGCGAATCGTTGAATATAAGGGTAAGATTACGAGTTGGAAAGATGCAAATACCCTTGATGGCGGTAACGGCTACATTTACTATGTAAAACGTTATCATGTAATCGACGCGCTGCCGCGGCCGAAAGCGATCGCAAGGTACGCTAACGATGCACAGGGCATGATACGGGTAAAAGGCATCACAAACAACTGCGACTACGTGGAGGATGGGCTAAAGGTGTATATCGAATCGAAAAAAGACATCCCCGCCAATTCCGAAATCTTTGTAGGGTACGGGAAAGAGTATTGGGACGTTATCAAGGGATACAAAAAACGGAAAGATCGGGCGAAGAAACGGCGCAAATCATAACACACACGGACATACGTAATTAACGTTCAATCTCTTTTAAGAGATCCTGTAAATCCAGGTGCTCCGTTACCATGTTCAACTGTCCCGATGAATCACGTGGCCATTTTTCCTTTGGCTTATCCCAGTAAATTTCAACGCCATTTCCATCAGGATCGTCGAGATAAATAGCTTCAGATACGCCATGATCGGCGGCGCCGGTTAATGGATAGTTGGCGTTTAGAATCTGTTGCAACGCCAACGCCAAATCTTTTCTTGTAGGATACAAAATAGCCGTATGGAACAATCCGCAGGCATTTCGCGGGGCCGCTCCTGAGCCCTTGCTGTACCATGTGTTTAAACCGATGTGATGATGATAACCACCTGCAGAAAGAAACACGGCGCTGTCGCCATACCATTGCGTTACTTCAAAACCAAGTATATCACGATAAAATGCAAGCGCTTTCTTTAAATCGGAAACCTTCAGGTGCGAATGCCCGATACGTGTGCCGCCAGGAATTGTGTAGTTCATTATTAGTGCTGGTTTATGGTGATGGCGTACACAGCGAAAGAGGCCAGCCAGTGTTCGCCCATATAATCTCCGCTCGCTACGTGCGGCAACGCAGCCGACATATGAATGTTCGCCTGCTCCAGTACCTTTTCACGGTTAGTTTTAATATGGTCCGCGATTCCGTACAGGCACCACGCCCTGCTGAAATTGAGACCATCGAGATGAACAAGGCGCCCGTCTGTTCTGTCGGCCACTTCGCCCGGTTTAAGTGGAATCTTCGATTCAAATAACCGTGGTAAAAATTTTTTCAGCCAGGGTTCATATTCCCCTCGAGGCAATATCCGCCACATCAGGTCCGCTTCTTCGAGACACGGACTCAAAAAATCAGTTCCTCCCGGTTCCCATTCAAGTGGACATCCCTTATCATTTTTATAGAAACGAATAGCCGCGTTTTTGATATGCATTTTCAGAGAATCGTTGGAGGTAGCGCCGGCATAATCCCATGCAAGACGCAAACCGAATGCAAGATTTGAATGTTCACCGACGCGGATGGGATAAAGCAATTTACCCAGGTATTCAATATATAATTTAGAGAAGAGATCCGAAAGCGGTTTTAGATTAGCTGACAAGTCTTTCGCGAGAGAATCGTTCCATTCCACCAGTTCCTTTTGCATCTGGAGTATCCATGCCCAGCCGTACGTGCGCTCGAAACTTTTGTTTTCCTTTTGTTCAAACAATTTCATTTCGCCGCGGATATTCGAAGCCGTGAGTTGCTGTTTTAATATGCTGCGAATAGTATCGGCCTGCGGCATCGACGGAAACAACCTCAGTAACCTGATCAGCATCCAGTGACCGTGCGCGCTTGAGTGCCAGTCGAAACAGCCGTAGAATACAGGATGATACGTTCTTGGATTTTTGATGAGAGAAGAATCTTTGAAAACCACTCCTGTTTTATAGGGAAATTGTTGCAGGATACATTTCAGCGGAAGGCTCGCAAGATGCGACGCGCCTTCTGTTGTTAAAGTGAATTGGTTGTTTGATTTTTTGAAATGTACCTGTGAGAAAATATTTCCTGTGCTGCAAAACAAGAAGAGCAAACAAAAGAAGATTTTCATTTATCTAAAGTAATGAAAACAAAAATTTATTCCCTCACATACACTTCTCCCTTATACGGATGTATCGTTGAGTAAAACCGGTAACCCGCCACATGCATCAAATAAAAACCCATTATATCGCACCAGCAAATTTCCTCTTTGAACATTTCTATCTGCGGCAACTTTCCACGCTGGCAGCTATTTTCCTTATCGTAATCGTAATCTCCTTTATTTTCCTGGCACCACTTCTCAAATTTTATAAGCTCCTCCGGATGGGAGAAAATGATCTTGAAATGAGTTTCCTCCCTTACGTCTTTCAGGTCGTCGTTCAGGTAATGATGATATTTATGGCGATGCCGGATAATTTTGGCCGTATACATACTGCTGATTTTTCTACCCACGCCATAAGTTTAGCCGGCTCCTGTTTCTTGCCACTAAAAATCCCACTATGGCAGCGGTCGCTATGCCAGCAGTAGCGAGCAGGAGATTTCGGTTATGTGCTGGTGGCGTGTACTGAACGCCTTCATGGTTCACTAACGCCGGCTCGTCAACATACCTTCCGGAAGAAGGTACCGCCATTTCCCTGAAATTATTCGCCAGGTGGTGAAGTTCTTCCCTCAGTTCCTCGCCCGCCATAGGCTGACCGTGCCCCGTAGCAACAATCTCGGGTTCCAGGGCGGCAAGCGTCTTAACCGAGCGTTCGGCCGAGCCCCAGTTATAGGTAAAATATTTCGGTGGACCGTGCACCTTACGTTTTTGGGTTAACACGGATAGGGCCGACTCCTGGCAGGTGGTTACGAAGGCATCGCCGGCGAGTAAAAGCCTGTCGGATTGGCGGAAAAGGCTGATATGGCCGGGTGCATGCCCAGGTGTATGGTAATACCGCCATTCAGGCAGCACGGGAATTGAGCCATCCTCGGGTAGTATGACAAGCCTGTCTGCTATATCTGTCGGCTTTTTTGGATACATAAACGATAAAAGCGACATCAGGCCACCCCCAACAGACGGATCGGGTGGCGGATATGATGAAGAACCCGTCAGGTAAGGTTTTTCGAGGCTGTGTGCGTATACGGGCACGTCCCAATCGTCGGCCAGCTTTCTTAGTGAACCCGTATGGTCGAAGTGTGCATGTGTGAGAATGATGGCTGAGGGCGTTGAATCGGGCCAGAAAAGGTGGTTGGCCACTTTCTTTATCTTATGCGCTGATGTGCTTAGTCCTGCATCTAAAAGCACCCATGTCTTATCAGAAGGATTGTGAATTAAATACATATTCACGAACAGGTCTTTGATACGCCACACTCCTGGCGCCACCGAATACCAGTCTATATACATCTGCCTGCTTATTTTTTCGCGATTCATAACCGGGAGATTTAGTGATTGTTAAAAGATAAAGGAGAGGTATAAAATCGTGCCAGATGGTACGTATGTTGATCGTCATATATGCATACATAACACAACCAACATGAAAGCGATAATCGCATTTCTCATATTGTCCTTTGCCGTAGCAGGTGAAGGATTCGGGCAGGACAAAAAAGAAAATCCTGTTTCACAGGCCATAGAAGCCAAAAAATACACATTTAGGGTTCGCTCAATAATGCCTGCGAGCGGCGGTACGCGACAGGTAACGAGCCAGTGGGATTTTACTGTTAATGGTGATTCAATTATTTCGTACCTGCCTTATTTCGGAAGAGCGTATGTGGCGCCGATCGGAAGAAGCACCGATCCGTTGAATTTTACTTCTACCGATTATTCGTATAAGGTTACACCGGCAAAGAAGGGCGGATGGAATATTGAGATTAAGCCGAATGACATATCGGATATACGAATGATGAATCTCAATATTTCGAAGGCGGGTTATGGTACGTTGTATGTAACGCACCAGAACAGGCAGAATATTTCTTATACAGGTGTGGTGGAACCGCTGAAAAAGAAAGCTTAATTTTTCGCCTGAGGCGGGCTGGAATAAGCTTATTTTTTTAGCTCAAGTACCCACATTTCGGTAGCGTTGATATTGACTTTTTCGTCGGTGCGCAAATTTTCGCCGGTAATTACATTCGTTGCGATAGAGAACCCTTTCACCCTTTCCGCATATTTGGAAAAATCGACAATCCGGCTTTCGGCCGACGTATTCATCACACACATCACCGTTTGCGTATTGCTGTACCTAAAATACACGTATAAGCCTTCTTCAGGAACGTAATGCATTAAACTGCCTGTCTTTAAGGCATCTGAGTGCTTTCGAAAACTCGCAAGTTTCTTAACCAACTCCTGCACAGATTTTTCATCATCAGACAAACCTTCTCCCGTAAATGCATTCTTCTTATCTCCCTCCCATCCGCCGGGAAAATCAAGCCTTACCCATCCATCAGGATTACTGATTCCCTTCATCAGCACTTCAGTGCCGTAATACATCTGCGGAATACCCCTTTCCGTTAGCAGCCATTGAATTCCCATCTTTTGTTTCCTGACATCTTCGTTCATCACAGAGAAAAACCTGCTCATGTCGTGATTATCCAGAAAGATGATATTGGCCATGGGATCCCTGTACAAAAAATCGTTTGATAACGTTTGGTACAACTGGAGCACCCCGTTATCGGGCTCGCTCAAAGCCGGTTTAATACCGTGAAACAGTGTTTGAAAATCAATAGTGCCGGGCAGATTACTTTTGAACGAAGTATTCATATTGTTCCTCGTAAAAAAAGCCTGGTTCGATACCGCATCCACCCACGATTCGCCAGCCAGCGTGATACGCGGATATTCA
>JAEUVS010000064.1 GCA_016786745.1 Chitinophagaceae bacterium
GGGGTATTCTTGCGAAGCAATTACTACAAACCGAACTATCGCGATCCGCTTGCGGCTCGAGGAAAGTCCGGACAGCATAGAGCAATGCACCGGTTAACAGCCGGGTGACGTTCAGGCGTCAACAGATAGTGCCACAGAAAATGACTGCCCTTCGGGGTAAAGGTGAAAAAGTGAGGTAAGAGCTCACAATTGTGTTTAGTAATAAGCACGATGGGTAAACCTTGCATGCTGAAATGCCATGTAAGCCAGTCTCAGAGGGCTGCTCGCCCGATCCGAAAGGAAGATTGGTGGGTAGGCAGATAGACTGGTTCAGTAATGAACCGGCGAGATAAATGATAGTTTAGAAACAGAATCCGGCTTATGAGTTTGTAGTTATTTTGTCCTGCGGACGGCGAGCCTGCGGCGCTTTTTGAAAAAATTGCCTGCGGTGCTTTTTGCTTTTGGCGGTTCTCTTTTTTTTAAAAAAAAATAAAAAAAATCTTTTAAAGAGGTGCCTGCGGCGCGGGATGCGGAGCTAAAAAATTCCTGCGGCGCGTCTATTCAAAAGCGTTGGCCATCTTCCCCATCAAATCACTCTCAATCATCTTCTCTGCGAGCCGTATCATATTAGCGAAAGCCTTCGCATGAGAAATACCATGCCCGATAATCACCGGCTTCGAAACGCCGAGCACCGGGGTACCTCCATAATTCTCAAAGTTGAACCGCTCGAGGTAATCGTGAGTAATATTTTTTTCCTGGGTAATATCAAAGATCGACTCCGCGAGTTTCAGGATAATATTCCCGGTGAAACCTTCGCAAACCATCACATCAGCCTTATCCTTAAAAATATCCCTGCCCTCTACGTTACCGATAAAATTGATCGCTGTGTTCTCTTTGAGCATAGGATAAGCCGCCTGCGCAAGCAGGTTGCCCTTTCCTTCTTCTTCACCAATATTGATGAGCGCCACACGGGGATTGTCGACGCCGTTGATATGTTTCGCATAAAGCGATCCCAATAACGCAAACTGGTTAAGGTTTTCGGGTTTGCAGTCGGCATTCAATCCTACGTCGAGGAGAAGGCCGGTGCCGCCATTGTCTTTTGGTATAACCGTAGATATTGTGGGACGCGTAACACCGTTTATCGCTTTTATGCTATACAGCGCGCCAACAAGCATCGCGCCTGTATTTCCCGCGCTGATAAATGCGTCGCATTTGCCTGTGGAAAGCAAATGAAAACCTATGGAGATGGAAGATTTCTGTTTTTCTTTCAGCGCCTTTGTAGGATGCTCATGCATTCCTATCACTTCAGGCGCATGCACCACTTTTACGTGTTTGTTGCTGCCCAGTGTGGGAGGAAGGAGTGGGGTAACCTGCGATTCATCGCCGATGAGCAACAGGTTTACATCCTTACTACCGCCGGTGAAAAACTCTTCAACACCTTTAACTGTTTCTACCGGCGCATAGTCGCCACCCATCATATCCAAGGCGATGTTCATGCGTTGGAAAGAAAATTACTTAATGGGTGACTTTTCAGCTACTACTTTGCCTTTGTAGTAAAGTTTTCCTTCGCTGACATGAGCGCGATGGCGCACATGCATTTCGCCAGTGGTCGAATCTTTGCTTAATGTAACACCCTCTGCTTTGTAATGAGTTCTTCTTTTTGCACTCCTCTGCTGAGAGTGTCTTCTTTTGGGATTAGGCATAAATCAAATTTTATGTCTATTATAATCAATTGTCTAAATTCCTGAATTTTTCGAGCCCTTTCCACAATGGGTTAGCGCTTTTATCTTTCGATCCTAATTTCTCAAGCATTGCAAGCACTTCTTTGTTGCATTGCGGTCCGCCGATCTCATCTGGTCCGCACATCCTCTGCATCGGGATACTGAGGTTAACGAATTCGTAAATCCAGTCTGCCACATGAAGATGGCTCTCGCCCTTCGAAATGTAATAGATGTCAGGATCCTCCTCCTGGTCGTTCATGACTGCGGGATCGTCAACCATTTTCACTACGATGTTGAAATCGTCCCACAATTGAAGAGGGAGCCCGTTTCCACACCTGTCGCACGATACTTCCACTTTCCCGCCTACCTCGAATTTCAGCCGCATAAACCCGTTATTCTTATCAAGTGTAAGCTTGATGGTGGCTACGCAGTTCCTGAAATCCTGCTCCTGGTAGTCTATAAAGAAACTGTCATCTATTTCGTATTCAAACTCATGGATTCCGGGTTTCAACCCCACAAACGCGATATCATAATTCCGGCGGCTGCTCATGAGCACTCCTTTTTAAAGAGTTTGCAAAGGTAAGGGAAAATAAGGACGTTACCACTTAATTTCGTAAATAACAGGCCATTTTTTACCTGTTACATACGTTTTTCCGGTCGTACTGTCATATGCGATTCCGTTCATCTCTTCGGCATCACGATATTTGTTCTTCACTTCGGCCACCTGTTTCGAAAGATCCATCTTTCCAACCACATATCCCGTTGCCGGGTCTATTTTAAGGATGTTCCCTGTAAGCCATTCATTGGCGTATATAAAGCCATTTATGTACTCCAACTCATTCAGGTTGCTGGCAAAACCATTGTTGTTCTGCACTGCCAGCATCTTTGTAAACGTCAACGAATCGGGATTGATATAATACAGGTTGCTCGACCCGGTGCTCATAATAAGGCTCTTTCCATCGTTCGTAAGGCCCCATCCTTCTCCTTTATACCGGAAATCCCTGATCTTTTTGAACGTCCTGGCATCATAAACAAACCCTATCCCGGTCCGGTATGTAACCTGGTACAACCTGCCATTCAGAAAGGTGATTCCTTCGCCAAAGTAGGTCTTACCCATATCTATCTTTTTATCATACTTACCCGTTTGTAAGTCAATTGCCGCGATCCAGGTGCCGCTTGTAATAACCGGCGGATCGGGCGAGCCCGTGCTTTCGAATAATTTCCCTTCATGAAACGTGAACCCTTCCGTAAAAGCCGAAGTATCGTGTTTGAACTGGTTAACAACCTGGAAGCTCATATTTACCGGTGGGGGAATGGTCGGATAGCTGTCGTCACCGGAATCATCACCACTATCACTATCGTTACATCCAAATAAAATCAAACCCGATATCAGTATCAGGCTAATAGCTCCTTTCTTCATTGCGCGATAAAAATATACTTTTCAAACCACTTGCATTCCTGAATAATAATTTCTTCTTTTACAGTTTCACCCCTGTAGCCTTTCTATTCCAATTCCTATCATTTCCCGCTGACCGCATAACGCGGTAATCCAACCTGTGTTAAGCTATCACAAATGTGTTAGCATGCGATCAATCCTTTTACTATCCGTAATAACCTTCGCGTTCTTCCTCACGTCATCATCGCAGGAACAAACAAACAGCCCGGCATTAAGCGGACCCGCTATCAATGTGCAAATACCAGATGTTATTATCATACCTGTGGTTGTACACGTTGTTTATAATACACCAGGTCAAAATATCAGCAACGACCAGGTAAAGTCACAAATAAAAGTTCTAAACGAAGACTTCAGGAGAAAAAATAAAGACGCCGCATATATTCCTGCAGCATTTAAAAACTTTGCGGCCGATGCACGCATCGAGTTCCGCCTCGCAACAATTGATCCGTCCGGACTTCCAACCGATGGCATCGTTCGCAAGAGCACTGCCGTTTCAGCATTCGGTATGGATGATAAGATCAAATCATCTCTGCAGGGCGGCGACGATCCATGGAACCGGGATGATTATCTTAATCTTTGGGTCGGCAACCTGTCGGGTGGAACAATGGGTTACGCAAGCGTACCCGGTTGTGCTCCTGAAAAAGATGGCGTGGTAATCAAATTCACAGCCTTCGGAAATACTCCAAACCTGCAGGCCCCTTTTAACCGTGGCCGAACCGCCGTTCATGAAATAGGTCACTGGCTCGGACTCCGGCATATCTGGGGAGATGCAGATTGCGGCGATGACAAAATAGACGATACACCTCCACAGGCCGGCCCTACCCGGGGTTGCCCGTCGGGAGTTATCGCAACCTGCTCAAGTGGCGCCGCCGGTAACATGTACATGAACTTTATGGACTTCACGAACGACGACTGCACAAACATGTTTACACTCGGGCAGGCTGCGCGGATGCGCGAGCTGTTCAACGCCGGAGGGGCAAGAGCTGCATTGCTGCGGTCGGTTAAAGCAGAAGGGGCTGTGGGAGAAAACAGCCCGGCGGCTCAACTTGCCGGCAGGATAAAAATTTACCCTAACCCTGCGGTTGATAAACTGAATATTCAACTAAACGGGTCAAACAGCGGGTACATAGTTATTTACAACAATCTCGGTCAGATCGCGAAAACATTTTCCATTACAAAAAACCTGATGGACCTGGATATTTCTTCGCTGAAAAACGGCATGTACTTTATTTCAATTGCAGGAAAGGGTAGCTATAAATTCATCAAAGGAGAGTAACGCCTTACCGCATCAAATCCGTTATGGTATCTGCAGCAACCGGGGCGAGCGCCACACCAATTCCACTCATTCTTACCGCGCAAAAAACATTGGGCGAAACTTTTTTGATCACGGGCATTTTCTCTGGTCCCACGCCCATAATTCCGCTCCACCGGTCTGTTACCTCGAAGTATGTACCGGGAAGGATATGTTTGGATACAAATTGCTCGAGCGTTGTCTGAATATCTTCGGTAACCGTCATTTCTGTTGTCGTTTCCTGTTCAATCGCGATATTTCTCGCACCGCCAATCAACAAACGGTTCCCTACATTTCTGAAATAATAAAATCCTTCGTTGTAATGAAACGCACCTTTTAATTTGAGAGATGGAACTTCGGAGGTCACGAGTACCTGTCCGCGGGCTGGTGTTATTTCAAATCCAGGCATCAGCGACGCAGAAAAACCATTTGTACAGATTAATAGCTGATCAGCGGATAGTTCAAGTCCGTTCTTTGCGAACACTTTGATGCCATTAGCGCTTTCTTCAAACCGGTCTACATCAATGCCGGATAGCACCACTACTCCTTTTTCCTGTACCAGGTGAAGTAGCGACATGCACAATTTGCCGGGATGCAGTGTGCCCTCGAGCTCGTTTTCTATAATGTGCCCGACTTCAGAAAATCCGAATTCGCCTATTTTCTCATCTGAAAAGCGAAAAACTTTTTTCTCTTTCAGCACCGCATTCAATTTGCTATTCAGCCATTTTACCTGCCATTCGAGTTCGTTCATGCGGTCGTTGAGAGCAGGGACCATTTCATAGCCACCGCTTTTCTCGTAGTCGATCTGTTTCTTCTTAAATGTTTTCCTGATTTTGGCTAATCCCCGGTAGCGCATTTCCACGAGCCACAGCATCTGTTCTTCGCCCATCATCGCGGCGTCTTTTATCAGCTCCGTCACACTGCCAAAGCAGGCAAAGCCCGCGTTGCGGGTGCTTGCTCCGGATGGTATGATGCCGCGTTCAACAATGGTAATCCTCAGCCGGGGATGCTTTTTTTTCAGATAATATGCCGACCAAAGCCCTACAAAGCCACTACCGATAATAATTATATCTGCCGGGGCATAGAACGATTCTTTTTCCCAAAGGGAAAGGGACATAGAGAGCTTAGGTTTAAGTTGGTTTTCGTGAGGCGTGAATCGTGAGCGGCTCACGCCTCACGCGTCACGCTAAAGATGGATCGCTTCGCCGTAAGCCACCTCAATAGCATCTTTCACACTTTCACTGATGGTTGGATGCGGGTGAATGCTGTTAAGCACTTCCTGGTAGGTGGTTTCAAGCTTCCTGGCCGTAACACTCTGAACGATTATTTCAGTCACGTTGTAACCGATCATGTGGGTACCCAGCCATTCGCCATACTTCGCGTCGAAAATTACTTTTATAAAACCTTCGAGGTGACCTGCCGCGGCTGCTTTACCGGATGCGCTGAGTGGAAATTTTCCCACTTTCACTTCGTAACCTGCATCGCGGGCCTGTTTTTCAGTGAAGCCCACTGAAGCAATTTCGGGTGAGCAGTAAGTACAGCCGGGAACATTGTTATAATCGATCGGCTGTGGTTTGTGATTATATTTCTTTTCGTTGTAGCCGATATTTTCCACGCAAACGATGCCTTCTTTCGAGGCAACATGCGCGAGGGCCTGGCCCGGGGCACAGTCGCCGATAGAATAAAATCCATCAACATCGGTTTTGTAGAACTGGTCTACAACAACTTTTCCCTTGTCTGTTTTAATACCGAGTTCTTCGAGCCCGATTCCTTCGATATTAGCCGAAATTCCCACGGCGCTGAGAAGGACGTCTGCTTCGAGAGTGGTTTCGCCGCTTTGTGTTTTTACGGTTGCTTTAACGCCGTTGCCTGAAGTATCTACTTTTGTTACTTCGCTGCTGGTCATCACCTCGATTCCGTTCTTCTTGAAATTTTTCTCGAGCTCTTTCGAAATGTCTTCATCTTCTACCGGAACTATTCTCGGCATGAATTCCACGATGGTCACCTTACAACCCATGCTGTTATAAAAGTAGGCGAACTCAACGCCGATGGCGCCGCTGCCCACCACGATCATCTTTTGTGGAATTTGCGGAAGCACCATCGCTTCGCGGTATCCGATAATTTTTTTGCCATCTATTTTAAGAGCCGGCAGTTCGCGGCTGCGCGCACCTGTGGCGATGATGATATGCTTGCCTTCAACGGTTTTCTTCGATCCGTCTGTCGCGGTTACCTCTATTTGTCCTTTTGCTTTCAGTTTTCCGAATCCCATCACCACGTCTATCTTATTTTTCTTCATCAGGAACTGAACGCCCTTGCTCATTTTATCCGCAACGTTACGGCTTCTCTTCACTACTCCCGGAAAATCCACTTTACCTGTTGCTTCGATGCCAAATTCTTTTCCGTGCTTGATATCTTCAAATACCTGGGCGCTTTTAAGTAATGCTTTAGTGGGAATGCATCCCCAGTTGAGGCATATGCCGCCGAGGCTTTCTTTTTCAATGATTGCTGTTTTAAATCCCAGCTGCGAGGCCCTGATGGCGGCAACATATCCGCCTGGACCGCTACCGAGCACAATTACATCGTATGCCATTCTGTGATAGTTTAAATATGATTGATCAATACGCCTGCGAATTTAGAACCTTGCGGGGAAAGAACCAATTTAGGTAGAAGAGGGGAAAGGGGAAAGAGGAGAGGTGAAATAAAACTTCTCCCTTCTTCCCTCTCCCTTCTCCTTAAATTTGACAAATGAAACTCGACATACTCGCCATAGGCGTTCATCCCGACGATGTAGAACTGGGATGTTCGGGCGTATTGATAAATGAAATAAAGAATGGTAAAAAAGCCGGGATCATTGATCTTACACAGGGCGAACTCGGCACGAGAGGAACAATAGATACACGGTATGCCGAAGCAAAAAAGGCGGCGGAAATTATCGGCGTGGCTGTCCGCGAAAATCTTAAGATGCGAGATGGCTTTTTCAGGAACGATGAAGAGCACCAACTGCAACTGATAGCCGCCATCCGCAAGTACAGGCCGGAAATTGTGATGGCAAACATACTCGATGACCGTCATCCCGATCATGGCAGGGCGGGACACCTGATTGCCGACGCTTGCTTCCTTTCCGGCCTCGAAAAAGTGAAAACGAAAGATAGCGAAGGAAAAGAACAGAATAAATGGCGGCCCAAATACGTGCTGCACTACATACAGGATTGGTTTCACGATCCCGACCTCATCATTGATGTAAGTGATGTGTTTGAACAAAAAATGAAATCGGTGGAAGCTTACACCACTCAGTTTCATGTGGAAGGACACGTGCAGGAAGGAACCGAAACCTATATATCCACTCCCGACTTCCTGGAAAGTATTGTAGCGCGGGCGCGTATGCTCGGTAAGCGGATCGGCGTGAAATATGCGGAAGGCTATATCTGCGAAAAAAAGATCGGAATCAAAAATCTTGACGCGCTCGTGATGGTGGAAACATGATAAGTTAAATGAAAGTAATGTGACAAATCTACCGCTGTTATTCTGCTCATTATGAATTACCTTTGCGCCATTATTTTATAAAACTGGATCGGGCCCGACAGCAAGGCTTTCCGTAATTAATGAAACTAATGGCAACACCCAAATTCTCCAATGTCCCACATTCCTTTCATGCCGAGCTGAAGAGAAGGATCAGCGCGTATTTCGAGGAAGTAGGAACATCACCCACAGGTAATTATAGTCTCTTCATAAAGGCGGTTATTCTGATGGTAAGTTTCGTATTTCTTTACATTCACCTCGTATTCTTTACCCCGATCGTGGCCATTGCTGTCATTGAATGCGTGTTGCTGGGAATGATCGTTGCGGCTATCGGCTTCAACGTAATGCACGACGGCGCCCATGGCAGTTTCAGCAAGTACAAATGGGTGAACAGCATCGCGGCCTTTTCACTGAACATTCTCGGGGGTAACAGTTTTATGTGGAACGTAAAGCACAACGTTATCCATCACGCCTACACTAATATTGACGGCATTGACGACGATATCGACATCCAGCCCTGGATGCGTATGAGCTCAACACAGAAGAAATACTCCATGCACAGATATCAGCACCTGTATTTCTGGATATTGTATTCGTTCTTCTATATCTTCTGGATTTTTGTGCTCGATTACCAGAAGTATTTTAAAAAACAGGTGGGCACCATACCGCTGAAAAAAATGTCGCTCAGTGATCACCTGGTTTTTTGGGGATTCAAATTATTTCACGTCTTCCTTTTCGTAGGGCTGCCGATTTACCTGCTTGGTTTTACTTCGTGGCTGGTAGGGTTCGTGATCTTTACGCTTGTTGCAGGCTTTGTGCTCAGCATCGTATTCCAGCTGGCGCATACCGTTGAACACACTTCATTTCCGCAACCCGATTCTCAAACCGGCAAACTCGATGACGAGTGGGCCGTTCACCAGCTGAAAACAACCGCGAACTTCGCCACCGACAACAGGGTTGTATCGTGGCTTGTTGGCGGTTTGAATTTCCAGATAGAACATCATCTCTTCCCAAAGATTTCTCATGTACACTATCCTGCTATCAGCAAGATAATCAGGAAGGCGTGCGAGGATTACGGAATAATTTATATAGAATATCCGAAGGTGCGTTATGCGGTGGCGTCGCACGTGGCGTTCTTAAGACAGATGGGAAGACAGTAATTGCCTATTTAAAAAATAGAACAATCGCAGATGGCGAAAGTTAAAATAGGAATGGTGCAGATGTCGTGCTCCGCTAACAAAGAGGAGAACGTTCAAAAAGCCATTTCCAGGATCAGGGAAGCTGCTGCCAAAGGGGCGCAGGTTGTATGCCTGCAGGAGCTTTTTACCTCGCTTTATTTCTGTGATGTGGAAGACTACGACAATTTCAAGCTCGCCGAACCTGTTCCCGGTCCAACCACCGACGCACTGCAGAAAGTGGCGAAAGAACTGAACGTTGTGATCATCGCGTCCCTTTTCGAAAAACGCGCGAAAGGCGTCTATCATAACACAACAGCTGTAATCGACGCGGATGGTAGTTATTTAGACAAATACCGGAAAATGCATATCCCCGACGATCCGGCTTATTTCGAGAAATTCTACTTCACTCCAGGCGACCTCGGTTACAAAATCTTCAAAACAAAATTCGCGACTATAGGTGTGCTGATATGCTGGGATCAGTGGTATCCCGAAGCGGCAAGAATCACCTCTTTAATGGGCGCCGAAGTGCTTTTTTATCCCACCGCCATCGGTTGGGCCACCAGCCAGGACGATGATACCAACAGGGAACAGTATAATGCCTGGCAAACGATTCAGCGTAGTCACGCCATTGCGAATGGTGTTCACGTGGTGAGCGTTAACCGTGTTGGATTTGAACAGGACGGAAAGATGAAATTCTGGGGAGGTTCGTTTATCGCTAATCCATTCGGCTCATTGATTGTCCAGGCCTCGCACGACAAAGAAGAAGTGATTGTAAAAGAACTGGAGCTCGACACTACAGACAGTTACCGCACGCACTGGCCATTTATGCGCGACCGAAGAATAGATTCTTACCAGCCTATCACCAAACGCTATATCGACGAAGCATAGAATGACAAACCAGGTTACTCCCGCCTCGCTTGGATATTACTTTCCCGCTGAATTTGCCCCCCACAGTGCCACGTGGCTTAGCTGGCCGCATAAAGAAGCGTCGTGGCCGGGTAAAATCTCTTCTATCTATCCTAATTATTCAAAGTTTGTAAAGGAACTCACCAAAGGTGAACAGGTTTGCATTAATGTGAATGATGAAGCGATGAAACAATTTGCGCTTGATTGGCTGCAGAAAGAAGGAGTCGATCCCGGTAAGATTACATTTTATTTTAACCCCACCAACGATGCCTGGTGCCGTGATCATGGTCCGGCTTTTCTTATAAATAAAGATGCGGCAAAAGATAAAAAAGTGATTGTAGACTGGAACTATAACGCGTGGGGCAATAAGTATCCACCGTTCGATCTCGACGATGTGGTTCCAACAAGAATAGGTAAGCAGTTGGGAATTCCTGTTTTTCACCCGGGGATTATCATGGAAGGCGGTTCTGTTGAGTTCAATGGCGAAGGAACAGTGCTCACATCTGCATGTTGTTTGCTGAATGAAAACCGCAATCCGCATCTGAACCGCGATCAGATAGAAAAATATCTGGTGGATTACTATGGTGTTCAGCAGGTGCTGTGGGTAAGTGAAGGTATTGCAGGAGATGATACTGACGGGCACATTGATGATACCGTAAGATTTGTTAATGCTGATACGGTGCTTACAGTTGTTGAAGAAAAGAGGAGTGATGAGAACTATGAGCCGCTGCAGAAAAATTTTCGTGAGCTTTCCACGATGCGGTTGCAGAATGGAAAGCAGATGAACATCGCAGAACTACCAATGCCCGACGCGGTAGTTTACGATGGTCAGCGTTTGCCTGCTTCATACGCTAATTTTTATATATCAAACCAATCTGTGATAGTGCCCGTATATAACTGTGCAGCGGATGATAAAGCGTTGCGTGTTATTGAGGAATGTTTTCCCCACAGGAAAGTGATTGGCATTGATTCTACAGACATTATCTGGGGTTTGGGAAGCTTTCATTGTCTTAGTCAGCAGGAGCCGTTGGTTTGAGTTGCGTCCCCGTTAATTCACCTGTCGATACCGTTAAAATACCCGTTATAAATTTTTGTTTCGTATGCAACGATTATCGGAGATTTGTACTCTTATATAGAGTTAACAAAGCAGACACACATTCTTTCTATAAATCAGAGCCTTAACCAAATTTCCCTGCGTTTCTACGCGGGGATTATTTTTTTAGTGATGTGAAGAATGCATTGTACTTCGCGCGTATTATCTTTTTCTGATTATCTTTTTCTGAATTTCTTTCTGATGGCTTAACCTTTTTTTAATTCTTCGAATTTGAAAAATCATTTTAGGTAGATACCCTTATTGCACTTCCAAAATCTCAAATTTACTTTTGCCTCCGATCAGAACCCTTGTAAACACTCATAAACCTACTTATGAAAAAAACATTCTCTGCCTTATTCACAGGCATGCTCGTATCCGCTGCTTTCTCGACATTCGCGCAGCAAGACACATACGCAGCAAACGTTAACCCAGTTGCTTTCATCACTAACTACCCGCCACGCACCGAGTTAAAAGCAAGCGAAGTAAACAGCAACGCTCTCGAGAATTTCACAAGAAACAACAAGGCCGTTTCAAATGTTACATGGACATCCAGCGGCACCGTGCTTTCCGTTTATTTCGAGAAAGACGGCATCAAATCGAGATCCACTTACGATGAAAAAGGCAAATGGGAATACACCCTTCGTTATTTAAGCGCAAAACAGGCGCCGTACAGGGTGCGTGAAGCAATTGATACCTACTGCCCCGGTAAAACTATTGTGCAGGTAACTGAAATCAAAAAGACAGGCAGCGTTTACCACCTGGTAAAACTCGAAGACGCCACTTCATACCTCACAGTGCAGGTAATGAACGGCGAAGTTGACCTCGTTGAAAAAGTAACCAGATAAAAGGTTCTGGTCAGGTTAGTAGTTAAAAACCCCGGCGTTTTTCACCGGGGTTTAATTCGTTACTCATGTATCGCCGCAACAGGAATGTGGCTGTGATACGCCAGCTTCTTGGTATGACTCGTTTTGTATAATCCTGAAAGAAATGAATGTCTCCTCGGAACCGTTACAATTAAGTCAATATTGTGATCTGAAATAAACGCGTCAGTGGCCTCCAGGAAGTCGTACATGCGGATGAAATAGAATTCGGGCCTGTAGTCTGAGAACGTTTTCTCAAGCCAGTCCCTTTCCCTTTTATAATCGTCAGTGAGCTGCACATAGTGTTCGCTGTCTACGTTCACGATATGGAAGTTAGGCTTGAAGATATCGAGGATCAGCCTGATCTGCGCCACAGGAGTAGTTGATTTTACGTTCTTAAAGTCACTCAGCAGCATCACATTCTGAATTTTTTTGAATGTCGCCTTCGGGGGAACGATAATCACCGGGCAAACTCCCTGGCGCGACATATTAAGCGCATTACTGCCAAAAAAGATTTGTTCAAGCCTGGTTGCACCGGTAATTCCCATGATTACTACATTAATGCCATTATAGCGAACATACTTTTCTATACTTTCTACAAGAGACCCACCTTCCTCAGCAACATATTCTATCCTTACAGTAGATATCTCATGCAGTTCTATCTCGAGGTTGTGCAGCGCCTGGCTCAACACTTTCTTCCTGTCCTCATCCGACTCTGTAAGCGGGGAGCCATCAACACCGGGAGCAAGTTTATCATAAACATTATACAGGATGATTGTTGTTTGCGGATCGTCCTGGGCAAGTTCTACCGCGTAACGCGCAGCATTCTTTGACGTATCGGAAAAGTCAGTAGGAACGAGGAATTTTTTCATCTTGATATGTATAATTTAAAAGTTTAGAATAACGATGGCTGGTTGTCTTTTTTCTTTTTCACATCCCACGCCATACTCACGCTTTTATTGAAATCGAACAGTTTTGCGCCTACAGCTTTCCAACCCATCACTTCAACAAACGATGCCAGCTTTATTTTTTGCGTTTTCGCCTGTGAACCCCGACCCGAGGAAATCGCTATTACCGGCTCGTTATCGCTGGTAGCGGTTTCAAGCCTGTTTCCTTCTCCTTCTTTGATGAACGAGAATTTATTGTGAAGCGTAGTGGTTTCGATACGGAAACGCTTCACATTATATTGCATTTTTTCGTTATCGAGATAGATGGCTGTAATGATTTTTTCAGGATCGAACTTTTCCATCACAATGATCTTATCCGCGTCGAAGCGTTGAGAAAGCTCAGTGTCGGTGATTTCATAGTTACCATCGGAATAAATAACGAGCAACCGGTCGTCTGCATCGAACATGCCAAGCAATTCTCCTTTTCCTTCTTCGTTCAGTCGTCCGAAACTGTCATCGAACCAAATCTTGCGGCCGGTGATCGTGGCTTTTCCTGCCTCTTTTACCTTGACAGTTTTGATAGGATATTTTGTTACCTGGTTGCCCATGCTACCGCGGTTTTTCACTTCGAGCGTTTCGAAATAAAAATCCAGCTCCTTATTCCTTGCCGACGAGCTCGGGCTCAATATGATCTTTACCACCTCGGCCTCGCCGTTCGGGTTAACACTCATGTAATGCACCTTACTGTTTTCGCTGCCCTTTGTAAGATCGTATTCTTTTTCGCGGGTAACGCCGGTAACGTTGAAGCGTTTTGCATAACTCATCTTCGACTTACCGTCGAGGTAGATCATGTTGTATGTGGTACGCTCATCGTTTTTCTTAAATACCGCGATGTGGATGATGTCTTTTCCGATAAATACTTTATCCGCCACTTTCACCACCTTCATCTTGCCCGATTTTGTAAACGCGATGATATCGTCGAGGTCGGAGCAATCGGTTACAAACTCATCTTTCTTGAGACCGGTGCCGATGAACCCATCTTCGCGGTTTACATACAACTTCACATTCGCGATGGCCACCTGTTTTGCCTGGATGGATTCAAACGGGCGTAATTCGGTTTTACGCTCCCTTCCTTTTCCATATTTCTTTAATAAGCCATCATAGTACGCAACCGCGAAATCAGTGAGATTGGCCAGGTCGTGCTTCACCTGTTTTATTTCGGCTTCTATCTTCTTGATTTGCGCGTTGAGCTCTTCAATATCGAGGCGATATATCCTACGAACCGGCTTCTCGGTAAGCTTCAGGATGTCTTCCCGGGTAACCGCGCGTTTCAATTGTTTGGCAAACGGTTGAAATGCTTTCGAAATGGCATTAATTACATCATCCCATTCCTTGTGCTTCTTCTCGAGCTCCTTGTAAATTTTTTCTTCAAAGAATATACGTTCAAGTGAAGTGTAATGCCATTTATCCTGGAGTTCCTTCAGCTTTATCTCCAGTTCTTTTTTAAGCAGCTCCCGGGTATTGTCAACCGACAGCCTGAGTAGCTCGTGCACCCCAATGAATTTCGGCTTGTGATCCACAATAACGCATGCATTCGGAGAAATGCTCACTTCACAGTCGGTAAATGCATAGAGCGCATCGGTAGTGATATCAGGAGAGATGCCAGGCGCCAGGTCGATCAGAATTTCTACTGCTGCTGACGTTTTATCGGTTACTTTCTTGATTTTGATTTTACCCAGATCATTTGCTTTTACAATAGAATCCATCAACTGCGTGGTCGTAACGCCATAAGGCACATCACGGATAACCAGCGTTTTTTTGTCCAGCTCTTCAATTCTTGACCGTACCCTGATTTTTCCGCCACGTTTACCTTCGTTATAGTTGCTGGTATCGGCCATTCCGCCGGTTTGAAAATCGGGGCTTAATTCAAATTTTTTCCCGCGCAGGTACTTTATTGATGCTTCAATCAGTTCGCAGAAATTATGGGGAAGAATTTTAGTGGCAAGTCCCACCGCGATACCTTCCGCACCCTGGGCCAGCAACAGTGGAAACTTCATCGGGAGGGTAACGGGCTCATTTTTTCTGCCGTCGTAGCTGAGCGCCCATTCAGTGGTTTTTTCGTTGAAAGCAACTTCCAGTGCGAATTTTGAAAGGCGCGCCTCGATATATCTTGCTGCCGCTGCTTCATCGCCGGTGTTGATGTCGCCCCAGTTTCCCTGTGTTTCTATCAGCAGGTCCTTCTGGCCGAGGTTCACGAGTGCATCGCCGATACTGGCATCGCCATGAGGATGGTACTGCATGCTCTGCCCGATAATGTTGGCAGCTTTATTGAAACGTCCGTCGTCCATTTCCTTCATCGAGTGAAGGATCCTGCGCTGCACGGGCTTGAGGCCGTCTTCTACAGCCGGTACTGCTCTTTCCAGTATAACGTAAGAGGCGTAGTCGAGGAACCACGAGCGGTACTGGCCCGATATTCCCGTGTCGCCGTTTAATTGTTCTTTTGGTACCATAGGTTTAGTTTTCTGACAATTGCGGAGTCGCCGCTTTCTTTTTCACCTCAAAATCTTTCATATTTTTTACCGTACCCTGCACATCATAATCGCCGGATTGTATCAACAACTTCAGGCGCCACAGTAAAAACATATCACCGGTGGTATGTTTCGCCTTATGTAAAAACGCATGTATGACCTTCGAAGCCTTCTGCCAGTCGCCGGTAATATATTTTTTCAGTTCATCATCATAAAAATCAACGTCACGCTGCACAAGCTTTTTACCTCCTTCGAGTAAGCGAACATATTTATCTTCCTCAGTGATCCTTTTCCATTCGTCGGGGTCAACTTCAAATTCGCTCAACGTAACCGGCCTCGCAAGTTTTTTCGCTTTCAGGAATTCTTTCGGCGGAATCGTATGAAGGTTTTCAGGATAAAAAATATTACCCTTTTCATTGAGGAACGGCAGGTTGTTGAGATATAAAATAAATACCCTTCCGTGATACTCGGCCAGCTGACTCATCAGCCAGTAGTAACCGCTTACATCGTGTTTATTCTGCGCGGCCCATATCCATAATATTTCACCGGGATTGCCGTCGAGTTTTTCTTTCAGATCCTTCACGGTTTCCAGATCGTCTACGCTGCCATCATCCACTTTTCCTTCTATGTCACCTCCTGAAAGCACTTCTCTCCACCATTGCTTTCTCGCCCCGATACCTTCTTCTGTAAAGATATCTTTCAGCGGACCAACAGCCAGGTCATCCTTTACCTGCACAACTTCACCACTAAGGCTGTCATCGAGTTTTATAGCTTCCTTCAGCACGTCTATATCGGCTTCATTAAAAACGATGTGGATCATACTTATCCGTTAATTCTTTTTCCAACAATAATTAAATCTCTTTCAACTTCATCGAGCACAGCTACCCGAGGAAAATGTCCCCAATTGTCAAATCCCGCATTTCGGAACAGCTTCAGGCTCGGCACATTATGCGCGAAGATATATCCTAACAAGGTTTTAATTTTCAACCGTTCGCATGAATTCATCGCATGCTGTAAAATCTGCCGGCCATAACCTTTGCCTCTTGCTCTTTCATCCAGGTATATACTTATTTCCGCGGTGCCGTTATAGGCGGGCCTTCCATAGAACCACTGGAAGCTAACCCACCCGATGTTATCGCTTTCATTCATCACCATCCAGAGTGGACGGTGACCAGGGTCGTGGGCGTTGAACCATGCAACACGGCTCTCTACCGTTACGGGATCGGTATCTGCGGTAACCATTCTTCCCGGTATGGTTGAATTATAAATTTCAACGATCCGCGAAAGTTCGCCGATTACAGCGTTCCTGTACTGTAGCGCCATACTATGAAGCGATATTTACCTTGTCGTCGACAAGGTCGAGTTCTATCTTAAGATTGTTAATAATGAATTCCTGGCGTTCGGTGGTATTTTTCCCCATGTAATATTCAAGCACCTGGTTGATGTGTGTATCCTGCTTGATCATTACAGGCTGCAGCCGCATATCCGGGCCGATAAACTTCGAGAATTCATCAGGTGAAATTTCACCCAGACCTTTAAATCGTGTGATCTCCGGTTTCCCGCCGAGCTTTTTGATCGCCGCGGCCTTTTCCTTTTCATCGTAGCAGTAGATCGTTTCCTGCTTGTTCCTCACCCTGAAAAGCGGAGTTTCAAGCACGTGGACGTGGTTGTTTTTTACAAGGTCAGGGAAAAACTGAAGGAAGAAGGTCATCAGCAGGAGTCGAATGTGCATTCCATCCACATCCGCATCGGTTGCGATAATAATGTTATTATACCGCAGGCCTTCGTACGATTCTTCGATGTTTAACGCGTGCTGCAACAGGTTGAATTCTTCATTTTCGTACACTACTTTTTTGGTAAGTCCGAAACTGTTCAGTGGTTTACCGCGCAAACTGAACACGGCCTGGGTTTCAACATTTCTTGCCTTTGTTATGGAGCCGCTTGCCGAGTCGCCTTCTGTTATGAAGATGGTGCTCTCTTTGGCTTTCTCTATTATTTTTTCTTTCTCCTTTCCGCTGGGCTCGTCATTCAAATGGTATGTGCAATCGCGCAGCTTCTTATTATGAAGGTTTGCTTTCTTCGCGCGTTCGTTGGCGAGTTTGCGAATTCCGGAAAGTTCCTTTCTTTCTTTTTCGTTTTGCTCTATGCGTTTCTTGAGTGCATCGGCCACGGAAGGATTTCTATGCAGGTAATTGTCGAGTTCCTTCGACATAAAATCGCCCACGAAATTTCTCATACTCGGGCCGCCTTCATAAACAGTTTGCGAACCCAGCTTTGTTTTTGTTTGCGACTCAAACACTGGTTCCTGGACGCGAACGGAAATGGCAGCACAAATACTGCCACGTATATCAGCCGAATCGTAGTCTTTTTTATAAAAGTCGCGGATCGTTTTTACAAGCGCTTCGCGGAATGCGGCGAGATGCGTTCCGCCCTGGGTGGTGTACTGGCCATTGACGAACGAGTAATATTCTTCACCATACTGGTTTTCGTGCGTGATCGCCACTTCGATATCTTCCCCTTTAAGAGAAATAATCGGGTATCTTATTTCGTCGGCATTTGTTTTTCTTTCGAGAAGGTCGAGGAGACCGTTTTTGCTGACGTATTTTTTGCCGTTGAGATTAATGATCAGTCCGGCGTTGAGATAGCAGTAGTTCCAGAGCTGGTTTTCGAGATATTCATTTTCGAAATGAAAATTCTTGAACACTTTGTCGTCCGGGATAAAGGTGATTATTGTGCCATTTGGCTGCCCGCTTTTGGTTTCTTTATATTCCTTCACCAATACGCCTCTCTCGAATTCGGCCGACTTCTCCTTGCCATCGCGGACTGCGGTCACCTTAAAATAGTTACTGAGGGCATTTACGGCCTTTGTACCCACGCCATTCAGCCCAACGGCTTTCTGGAAGGCCTTGCTGTCGTATTTGGCGCCCGTATTGATCTTGCTGACCACGTCGACCACCTTTCCGAGGGGGATACCCCGGCCGTAGTCGCGCACGGTAACGGTTTTGCCCTCGATGGTGATATCGATGGTTTTGCCATACCCCATGGTATGCTCATCTATACAGTTGTCTATCACCTCTTTAAGGAGAACGTATATGCCATCGTCGGGGCTCGAGCCGTCGCCGAGTTTCCCGATATACATACCCGGTCTGAGGCGGATATGCTCTCTCCAATCGAGCGATTTTATGCTCTCTTCGGTATAATCAAACAAATTTTGCTTTTCTGCCATAGGAAATCAAATGGTTAGTAAGGGTCGGCGGCAAAGATATAAGTCAAAACCTTCAACGAGAAACCCGCTTTAAAATTGAGAACTATTGGTATTATATAAATTATTAATTATCAACAATGGTGATAAAACTTTTATTAATCCTTTTTTCCCCGCCGCACGAACCCGGAATTGTCCTAAATTTGAATTGTTGCCGGCCGGCAACCCATAAATTCTGCTTCTGCCTAACCTGTTGTATTCAGACAAACTAACCCTTAAGCTCAGACTTTAATTCTTCTTTTTAAATTTTAAAAGTGGTATAGTTATGTATTCTTATGCATTGCTGGAAAGCGGTTGCTATTATCTTATTCAGGAAAAAGAAGAGATGCCGATTCAGTTGATCCAGGTGACGCTGGAGACAGATCATTGTGTGTTTGTGACAATGTATGGCGATGATGAGGCACAGATCTGGAGAAAGAAAACCGACCCGATCCTCGACATTATAGAGTTGTTAAGTGATGAAGCTGTCAAGGAATGGCAGAACCTTTATAATAAAGACGCTTATAACTACGAAGAGGAGGATGATGATTAATCCTCCTCCTCCTTTTCATGAATTAACACTATTTAATTAACAGTATTTATATGTAAATCTGGTATAATTTTACGTTATAGTGCATATTCGCGTCATGCTCTATACGGATGAAAAATACCGACCCCTTAGAAGAGCGCTTAATATCGTACTTGGCACGCTTACCGTTCTTCCCCTCGCACCATTGATCAATAGGTACATCCCACCCCTGATGCTGGGTACCTGGAACTTCGACCTGGTTGTTTCTATCGCGCTTGCCGCCCTCTTCACCCTTGTAATGTTCAGAATTTTTCACTTCCTCATACTTCCCGTTGTCGTGATGTTTGTGGCTATTATCCTGTATAACTCCGTAACCAACGGACGCGGGTTTGGAACAGTGATCAACGATTACCAGGTGATGGTGAAAAGCAACTGGGGTAAAAAGGAACAGAAGGAAACGGATTTAATAGTAATGCCTTCGTTTTTCGAAGGTCCTCTCGCACGTACTGTGAAGGCCCTCGAGAGCAAAGTTGACTATCGCGATTCTGTTGTGCGGAACTTCGCGGTTTCTTCTTCACTGAAATTTTTCGATGAGTTCCATCCCAAATTCGGTCCGGTGGTAAGGGCATTTTCAGTTTTTAAAGAGATTAATACAAGGTTTAAATACGTCGCCGATTCCGAGCGAGATGAATATTTTGCTACTCCCCGCGAAACGATCCTGAATGGGATGGGTGGTGATTGTGATGATCACACTATTTTAATGGTATCGGCGCTAAAAGCTATTGGCGTGCATGCGAGAATGGTACTTACTGAGGGCCACCTCTATCCTGAATTGTTCTGCGGCGATGAAAAGAATTTTGAGAAGATCAACTCCGCGATTATGACGCTCTTTACCCGCGAGGTGAAAGGGAATATTTATTATCACGAAGAAAATGGGCAGTATTGGCTCAACCTTGATTATTCGGCCAGGCATCCTGGCGGGCCGTATGTGAGTGATAAGGCGTTCGCGATTATTACTCCGTGAATCGTGAAGCGTTTTATACGTCGCGTCGTACGTCTGTCTTCTCCCAACTGAATTCTATCGAATCGCGTTTCAGACGCCTTTGAAACATCAAAAACCCACAACTGGCTATGAACATCGCGATTACAGAAGAAATATAATATATCACAAAGCTGTCAGTACGGTTTTCCGTTTCGAGAATATAGTCGAAGATATATATCACAACGAATGTGGCGTATTGAAAAATGAGACCGGCATAGATAAACATCTTGGCATTCTGCCGCGTAGAGTGTTCAACCTTTTGCATATACCTGACTATCTCCATTGCCACCATGCAAATCACCGCAGCAACTCCCACACCGAGCGGATATTTCAGAGAATCGTAATTGAGGCCATTTTTCACAATCCCGATCACCGACAACACTATCACAAGTGCGGTAGACGCCGTAGCGGTCTTCTTAACGAATGAATATGAAGTAGTACAATAAAGTATTCCGAGAATAAAAGGAATATCGAGCATGTTATAAAAAACACCCACCTGGTAGGAGACTTCTTTCGAAAAACCAGGAACCACATCTACGAGGTTACAGAAGCCGCCGAGGCTCCAGTAAATCGCAAATAAGCGGAAGAAGGGATCTCTCCAGGCTTTTTTCAGCAGAACGAGCAGCAGGGGAATAAAATAAGCAACAACCGCTGCGATCGAAAAAAAACGATACATCTTGTTCAGGAATAAAGGTTAATAGTTTATAAGCGTCGGGATAAGCTTTATATTGTTGACCTGCTAAATTTTCAGTAATTGTGCGTTTCCCGGATTTTGCATAAAATACGACAATGCGTTGGATAATTTTATATTATTTGTTTTCGTCATTTATGGCTTCCGGCCAGAAAGTAGAGATAACAGGTAAGAGGGAAGGAGTTTCATTCAGGGGACTCAGCGTGGTATCCGGTAAAGTGCTATGGGTAAGTGGATCAAAAGGTACGATAGGCAGGAGCAGAGATGGCGGAAGATCGTTCGAGTGGATGATAGTTCCCGGATATGAAAACCGTGAATTTCGCGATGTGGAAGCATTTGACGCGCAGACAGCAGTAATCATGGCAGTCGCAGAACCCGCTGTTATTTTACGTACAGAAAACGGTGGTAAAGCATGGAAAGTGGTTTATTTTAACGATACGCCGGGCATGTTTTTAGACGCGCTGGAATTCTGGAATGACGAAAGCGGTATTGTAATCGGCGATCCGGTAAAGGGACGCTTTTTCGTTGCCCGCACATTCGACGGAGGTAATAACTGGCGTCCGCTTGCATTCGACAAACTTCCGCCAGCCGATTCAGCGGAGGCCTGTTTTGCCGCGAGTGGAACCAATGTAAGAGCGCTTAAACGCGATGAAGCGTGCTTTATATCAGGGGGCTCCAAATCGAGGTTTTTCTGGAAAAACAAACCTGTTGTATTGCCGATCGTGACCGGAAAAGAAACGCAGGGCGCCAATTCAATCGCGGTGTGGTACAGGAACAGGAAGCAACCGTTGATTGTTGTAGCAGGCGGTGATTTTGCGAACCCGGCTTCCGTTGACAGGAACTGCGCCGTTTCGAAAGACGGTGGCGTAACGTGGTCCAATCCCGCAACTGCTCCCACGGGTTACAGGAGTTGCGTGGAGTTTATCAATCCACGAAAACTAATCACCTGCGGATTGAACGGCGTAGATATTTCTGATGATGAGGGTGCCACCTGGAAAAATATTTCACGTGAAGGATTTCATGTGTGCAGGAAAGCGAAAAACGGGAAAGCAGTTTATCTTGCGGGTAATGAAAAAATAGGAAAGTTGGTTCGGGAATAAAAAACCATATTTTTACTTTAATAATCATCACTCATGATATCATCAAAAATCGAAGCAGCGCTTAACAGGCAAATTGATCTCGAAGGTTTTTCTTCTATGTATTATCTCTCCATGGCATCGTGGTGCGAGGTAAAGGGCTATAATGGCATCGCAAAATTCCTCTACCATCATTCTGATGAGGAGCGCATGCATATGCTTAAACTGTTTAAATATATCAACGATCGTGGCGGTCATGCACTCGTGCCGGGTCTTGATGCGCCTCCTAAAACTTATGCTTCGATTCATGAGATATTCGAAACGGTTCTTTCCCACGAGATAAAGGTGTCGAATGAGATTAATGCCCTTGTGGAGCTTTGTATCGGGGAGAAGGATTATACCACGCATAATTTTCTGCAATGGTATGTGGCTGAGCAGATCGAAGAGGAAACCCTCGCGCGGAATATTCTTGATAAGCTTAAGCTGATTGGAGATGATAAAGGGGGAATGTATCTTTTTGACAGAGATCTCGAGGCGTTGTCGGTTTCAACGCATGGGGGAGCCTCCAAAGGAGGACATTAAGAAATCGTGAGGCGTGAGGCGTGAAGCGAAAAAATTCTCACGCCTCACGTATCACGCTTCACGATTAATTCAGACTCCTGAAATCCACCGGCACCAACTTACTCACTCCCGGCTCCTGCATCGTCACCCCATAAATCACGTCAACCGCATTCATCGTCATCTTGTTGTGGGTAACGATAATAAACTGGCTATCCTCGCTGAACTTGCGGATCATGTGAGTGAACTTCCCCACATTCGCGTCATCCAAAGGCGCGTCCACTTCATCCAGGATACAAAAGGGCGCAGGCTTGATGAGGTAAATCGAAAACAACAACGCCGTTGCCGTTAATGTTTTCTCCCCGCCACTGAGCTGCGTAATGGATGAAGGACGCTTGCCCTTGGGTTTGGCGACGATATCAATACCGGTATCTGCAAGGTTTTCAGGATTTTCAAGTATCAGGTCGGCAGTGTCATCTTCAGTGAACAGCGCTTTAAACACTTTCCTGAAGTTTTCTCTAACCAGGTTGAAGGTGTCGAGAAACTGCCGGTTGGCTGTGGCTTCCACTTCCTCGATAGTCTGCAACAAACTTTCTTTCGCGGTAACGAGGTCATTCTTTTGTTCGAGAATAAACTCATAACGCTTTTTCATCTCCTGGAAGGCCTCGATAGCAGTAGGATTTACCTCTCCAAGATTCTCCAGCCTCTTCTTCATCCTGTCTGCTTTTTCCTGCAGCTCTTCCACAGGCGTGTCGCCGGTGCGCGGCTCGTCAATTATATCATCGAGATTGATACGGAACTCCACGCTCAGCCTTTCTTTCATGCCCGCAAGCTGAAGTTTTAATTCATTCAGCCTGTCTTTGATCTCCGCCAGAAGATGTTCGATCTGCTCCCTGTTTTTCACTTTATGGCGCAGCGCGCTTTCTTTTTCTGCGAGTGCGTTACGAAGGTTATAGTAAGCCTGGTCCGCGTCGTTCAGTTTCTTTTCCTCTTCATCTTTCGTTCTCATCAGTTCAACCAGTTCATTTTCCGCGGTAGAAAGCAATTCATTGCTTTCCCCGATATTTTCAATCGTCTGGTTCAACTGGATTGCATTGGTATCAACCTGTGTTTTCAGGTCGTTCAGTTGGTTCCTCTTGAATTCTTCTTCCTGCACAAGCGCGTTGATCCGGCTCTGCTGGCGTGTTACCTGCAGGTTGAACTCATTATACTCCGCACTGGCGTTATTATATTTCTCTTCCGTTTCTTTATAATCGTGCTCTGTTGTTCTTAAGGTGTCGCGTAATCCATTTAAGGCGGTCACCAAATCCATCCATTCGTTTCTTGTTCCCTCGATGGATGCCATGGTATCGTTCAGGCTCGATTGCATTTCTTCGAGCCTTTGCAATGAGGTATGCTGCTGCGAGTGTAACGTTTCTATTTTATTATTGAGAGAATACACCTGGTTGGTCAGGTTGCTGATATCTTCCTGCGCTTTCTTAATAGCGTTCTCTTTTAATTGCTCATTGAAGGCAATCACCTCGTTGTGCTTGCTCTGGATATTCGTTTTCAGTGCAGACACCACCGCGTCCTGCTGAATAATCTCGTCATGAAGCTTCGCCAGGTTTTTGGCGCGACCAATTTTCTTTCCTTCAAAAATGCCGACACTTCCACCGGTAAGCGAATATTTTCCCTTAACGTATTTACCGGTTTTCTCAAGAATAACAGATCCATTACTATTTACGAGGGCATCTTCGTTTTCGGCGATATATACATTTCCGAGAAGATGCTGCGCAAGTTTCAGGTACTGGTCGTCTACCTCGATTACATCCATCGCGGAAATGGTTCCGTCGGGATGATGCTCAGGTTGCGGCTCGCCGCTGTTTAATTTATCGAGGAGAAAGAAATTTGCTTTCCCCTTTTTATTGTTGTCGAGCAGGTGAATGGCCTGCAGGCCCTCATCGAGGTTATTAACTACATAATAGTTCAGGTACGGCTCGAGTACGTTTTCAACCGCTGTCCTGAATTCTTCTTTCACATAAATCACATCCGACAGGATAGGGGCGGTGTGGTTCCAGCCTTTGTTATTGTGAAGGAATTTTACACTCTCGGGATAGCCTTCCATCGAATCAATGAGACTTTTCAGCAGGTCGTGTTCATTTTTTTTCGAATCGAGTTTGCGGTTCTCTTCGGCCAGCTGGTGCCTTAACTCTTCAACTTCAGATTGGGTCTGAAGAATCTGTTCTTTTGTGCGTTCATGCTGTTCCTGCAACTGAACAAGGTCTGTTTTACGGCTTTCAAGTTCCTCCTCGCGTATTCCCCTTTCTTCGTCTACTTGTTTTAGCTGACTTTGCCTCACTTCGCGCTCTTCTTCTATCTGCTCGATAGCCGTCTGCATATTTTGTATAGACGTATCGGCAACGGCAACTTTTTTCTCGGCCTCAAACTGGTTCCTCTGTACCGCATGAATTTCGCTGCGAAGATTTTCAACATGCGTGCGCTTTTCGTCGAATACTTTCCTGTTGTCTTCGACAGCGGCTTTCAACTGATCCAACTGCGACTCAAGTCCTTCGAGCCTCAACTCTTCTTCTTCTACCTGTCCCTGCGTAAACAGGATACTTTCGTCGAGGCCCTTAAGCTGAATTTCACTGCGAGATAGAAATTCCTGCAGACTAACTTCTTTCTCCCGCAGGAAATTTAATTTTTGCGAAGCGAGGTTCCTGTCGTTTTCTTTAGAGCGGATAGTTTGAAGCAGTTCATTGAACTCGTGCTGCATCTGCTGAAGCGCCTTCTCCTTTTCGATGAAGCCAAGTTTTTCCTGTTCCACCTGTGCTTCTTCAGTAGCTATAACAGCTTCAAGTTCTGTTTTCCGGTCGTTTTCCGCATCTGCCTGTTGGTTAAGGTCGCGGTAGGTGATATTGAAGCCTTCAAGGGCCGCTTTGGCAAGCTCGATGCTAACCTCGCGGTAATCTTTTTTTATCTCGTAATATTTCTCGGCCTTTTTCGCCTGGCTTTCGAGTGTTTTGAGCTGGTTGTTGATTTCGAAGAGAAGGTCTTCTATGCGTGCAAGGTCGAGTTCGGTGGCCTCCAGCTTACTCCTGGCTTCTTTTTTTCGTGTTTTATAAATCGTGATGCCGGCGGCTTGTTCGAGCATCCTGCGGCGACTGTTCTCTTTATCTTTTATAATATCATCCACCATTCCGAGTTCGATGATGGCATATGAATCGGTGCTCACGCCGGTATCCATGAAAAGATTCTGGATGTCGCGCAGGCGGCACGTTACATCATTCAGGCGGTATTCGCTTTCACCACTTTTATAAAATTTTCGCGTAACCGTAACCGTGTTGAACTCGGTCGGCAGCAGGTTCCTGGTATTTTCAAATGTGAGGCTAACCTCCGCAAGCCCGCTTGCAGAGCGTGTTTTCGATCCATTGAACACGAGGCTTTCCAGGTTTTCGGAGCGTAGATGGCTTATTTTCTGTTCGCCGATCACCCACCGGATGCTATCAATAATGTTACTTTTTCCACATCCGTTTGGTCCCACAATGCCGGTAATATTGTCGTCGAAATTGACAATCGTTTTATCGGCAAAACTTTTAAATCCCTTAATTTCCAGACTTTTTAATCTCACGGTATACTATGTTTGGTAAGCGGTCAATAATTCACAAAATCCATTTCCCGAAAGTAAGTTAGAGCGCCCAAGGTGGGTTGATAATTGTACACGAGTTATACACAAGCAGTTTACATTTTACGAGGGCGCCGCAATCGAACGCTTGCGTTCTGTTTTAAACTTGCGGATAAATACAATTCATATCTTTTTTGCCGGTCGCTGATCACCATCAGCGCCGTATTCGGAGGAAATTTTCCCAGGTTGTCGGCAAACATGCTAAGTTCATTGACCTCTGTTGCCGAGTCGAGGCCGATATAAATATTCAGCGCCCGGGCCGATAAACCTCTTTTTATCAGGATGGGCTTTTTATTAAGAAACACACTTATTGTATCGTCGTCGATGTCGCCGTTATCATAAAAGCTCACGAGTATCGAGTCGTCGTAAACGGTGATGTCTTTCTCGTATATCGTATTTCTTTTCGCGAACTCGTCTACCAGCTTCTGCTCGGGATTTTCCTGCTGAACGGGAGCCGCCACCTGTATCACCGGCATTGCCGGGTTTCCTGTAATAACAACATCCTCTGCCTGCGGACTCCAGAATTTCCGTCCGGCAACAACGTGGGTAAGAGTGCTATCGTAATTTTCCGACGCGTCGAGTTTCATGCTTACACGTAACTCAGGGCAGGTATACCGGTATTTCGCTTCGGTATAAAACGTTCCGCTGAGCGTGCTGTTCACTTTTGATACCATCAGCTTGCCCTCGAAATGCATCGGGCACTCTATTCCTGTACGGGATGATGATCCGTAAAAGAGTAGTGGAATATTGCGAATGTTTACAAGACGTGTTTTCGGATTGAAGGTGCCGCGCACGAAAAAACTCTGGTAAGAATCTTTGAAATAGTAACCAAAAATCCCTTCAAGGTCGTTGCCCTTTTGTTTCAGCACAAGTTCTGTGAGGTAATTGCTGGCCGGTCCCGAAGTAATTACATCCGCTCTGCCGTACCAGGAGCCTTTCATCTGCTGCGGGTGCGACGGACTAAAGCAAAAAAGCATGAGTATCGAAATAATCACTCTTGCCATTACTTAATATATTTTTTCATTTCTCTCATAGTATCGCGCTGCTTGATGGTTTCGCGTTTGTCGTACAACTTTTTACCTTTTCCGAGGCCAAGCTCGATTTTCGCGAGGCCCTTATCTGAAAAAAATATTCTTAAAGGAACAACTGTTATGCCTTTCTCTTTGATTTTTGCTTCAATCTTTCTTAATTCTTTCTTATTGAGTAATAATTTTCTGTCTCTCGTCGGTTCGTGGTTAGCCGATGTACCGTGGCTGTATTCCGCGATATGAAGGCTTTTTATCCAGAGCTCGCCGCGGTGAAAATAACAATAGCTATCGTTAAAACTGGCGCGGCCCGCGCGTAAAGACTTCACTTCAGTGCCGGTAAGCACCATTCCCGCGTCGTATTTATCATCGATGAAATAGTCGTAAAAAGCCTGCCTGTTGCGAATTTCTGTCATCGGTGTGAAGGTAGGTAAAACGCTGTAGGGAGCAGTAGTGGCAGTTAGTTTCTGAATAATCTTAACACCTGCGCAAGCTTTTCCTTCAATTCGCGCCTATGTACGATAAAATCAAGAAAACCGTGCTCCAGGAGAAATTCGCTTCGCTGAAAACCTTCCGGAAGATCTTTCTTGATTGTTTCGCGTATCACACGCGGGCCTGCGAAACCGATCAGTGCGCCGGGTTCAGCTATATTGAGGTCGCCGAGCATTCCGAACGACGCTGATATCCCTCCGAACGAAGGATCGGTCAGCAACGAAATGTATGGTATCTTTGCATCTGTAAGTAGCGAGAGCTTCCCGGAAACTTTGGCGAGTTGCATGAGTGAAAAAGCGCTTTCCATCATCCTCGCGCCGCCTGATTTGCAGATGATGAGGAGAGGCATTTTGCGTTCCAGGCAAAAGTCAACAGCACGCGAAATACGTTCACCCATTACGCTGCCGAGGGAACCGCCTATGAATTCAAAATCCATGCATCCCGTCACCAGGCCTTCTCCGTCGACCTTGCCTGCTGCAATGCGAATGGAATCGGTGATATCTGTTTTCGCCCACGTTTCCTCCAAACGCTTTCCATATGATTTGAGATCGGTGAACTGCAGAAAATCTCTTGAACGGATGTTTTCAAACATCACGTCATATTGATTATCGTCGAAAATTATTTCGAAATATTCAGCGCTGCCAATGCGGTGGTGGTAATTGCATTTCGGGCAAACAAATAAATTTTCCCTGAGCTCCGTAACAGTGCAGATGTATCCGCATTCAGGGCATTTGCTCCACAACCCTTCAGGAGTTTCTTTCTTATCAGCCGTACTGGTGAGAATACCTTTCTTGATGCGTTTGAACCAACTGCTTCTTGTTTCTTCTGACTTTCCTTCTTCACCTGCGAGGTTGGCTTCAAAATCCTCCTCTTGTCTCATCTGGCATATTTTGCTGGCTAAGATAGGGAATTTCCCTCCGCTGTGTTATTTTTGCAAAGTTCCAATATATATTCAATGAAGTGGTCCGACTTTTTCTCCTCATCTGTAGGCAAAAAAATAGTGATGTCGCTTACAGGTCTTTTCCTCATCTCGTTTCTTATTATTCACGTCTGTATCAACGCCTGCATCTTCAATGATCTTTTTTATCCTGAAGATGATGGTGATATGTTCAACCGGGCGGCACATTTCATGGCGACTTCCATGGTTGTAAGAACGCTCGAATACGGATTATTTATCGGCTTTATCATTCATATCATCCAGGGATATGTGCTTGAAGCAAAAAATCTTTCACGCAGGGGCAAGGGATATAAAATAAACCTTGCGAACAAAGGAAGTAAATGGTATAGCCGCACGATGGGATTGCTTGGCACGCTGCTGCTCCTGTTCCTGATTATGCACATCTCGCACTTCTGGGTACCGTCGCGCATCACCGGTCTCGAGGAAGTGGAAGGAAAAAATTATCACAACCTGTTTATTCTAATGGTAGACGTGTTTCATAATCCTGTTATAGTTGTATTATACGTGTTGGGATGTATTTCGCTCGCGTATCACCTGCTACACGGGTTTCAGAGCGCTTTCAGAACGCTCGGTATGCACAACACCCGTTATATCGGGATGATAAAGGGGATAGGAACTGCGTTTTCTATAATTGTTCCCTTCGTATTTGCATTGATGCCTATTTCCATATATATGGATTGGATAGGCAGAAATTAATTTTCAAAATTCGATCCGAATGCTGAATTCAAAGATTCCCAAAGGCCCGCTGGAAAATAAATGGAGTGATTATAAAGGTCATGTAAGCCTGGTAAACCCTACCAATAAAAGAAAACTTGAAATAATCGTTATAGGCACCGGCCTTGCCGGCGCATCTGCCGCCGCATCCCTGGGAGAGATGGGTTACAAAGTAAAAGCATTCTGTTTCCAGGATAGTCCGCGCCGCGCGCACAGCATCGCCGCGCAGGGCGGTATCAACGCCGCAAAAAATTATCAGAATGACGGCGACAGTATTTTCAGGTTGTTTTACGACACTATAAAAGGTGGCGACTACCGTGCGCGCGAAGCCAATGTGCACCGTCTCGCGGAAGTGAGCGCAAACATCATAGACCAGTGCGTGGCGCAGGGTGTTCCCTTCGCAAGAGAATATAGCGGTTTGCTCAGTAACCGTTCTTTCGGTGGAACGCAGGTACAAAGAACTTTTTATGCCGCGGGTCAAACGGGACAACAACTACTGTTGGGAGCATACCAGGCGCTCGAACGCCAGGTGGCACTCGGAAATGTAACCATGTACTCGCGTCATGAAATGCTCGATGTGGTGGTTATTGAAGGAAAAGCGCGTGGCATCATCTGCCGCGACCTTATAACGGGTCATCTCGAACGTCATTTCGGTCATGCGGTATTGTTATGCAGTGGTGGCTATGGCAACGTTTTTTATCTTTCCACCAACGCGATGGGCAGTAACGTTACGGCTATCTGGAAAGCCCACAAGAAAGGTGCATATTTCGGTAATCCGTGCTTCACACAAATTCATCCTACCTGCATACCTGTAAGCGGCGATCACCAGAGCAAACTCACTCTCATGTCTGAATCGCTCAGGAACGACGGTCGTATATGGGTGCCGAAGAAAAAAGGTGACGACAGGCGCCCGAATGACATTCCCGAAGACGAAAGAGACTATTATCTTGAAAGAAGATACCCGGCATTCGGTAACCTCGTTCCCCGCGACGTAGCTTCGCGCGCCGCAAAGGAAAGATGCGACGCAGGTTATGGAGTGGGGAAATCGAAGATGGCCGTTTATCTCGATTACGCTGATGCCATTCAGAGATATGGCACGGGCGAAGTCAACAAACTCGGTCTCGACGACGCGACAAAAGAAAAGATCACCGAACTCGGTCGCGAAGTTGTGAAGGAAAAGTATGGCAACCTGTTCGACATGTACACGAAAATAACAGGCGAGGATCCTTATACAACCCCAATGCGCATTTACCCTGCGGTGCATTACACTATGGGTGGTCTCTGGGTAGATTATGAGCTCACCACATCTGTTCCGGGTTTGTATGCGATGGGTGAAGCAAACTTTTCTGATCATGGCGCAAACCGCCTTGGCGCTTCAGCGCTCATGCAGGGTTTGGCAGACGGATATTTTGTTATTCCTTATACCATCGGTAACTATCTCGCCAACGAAATAAGAACAGCGCCCATACCCGTTTCGCATCCCGAATTTGAGGCCGCGGAAAATGCGGTGAGCGAACGCATCAACAAGCTGATGGGCATTAATGGTAAACAGACTGTTGAAAGTTTTCACAAACGTCTTGGAAAAATTATGTGGGACAAATGCGGCATGTCGCGCAACGCACAGGGACTGAAAGAGGCGATCGAAGAAATCAGGCATTTGAAAAAAGATTTCTGGAGTGATGTGCGTATACCCGGTAAAATACTTGAAGTAAACACCGAACTGGATAAGGCCAACCGCGTTGCCGATTTCATTGAGCTCGGTGAACTGATGTGTATAGATGCGCTGCACAGGAATGAAAGCTGTGGCGGGCATTTCCGCGAGGAAATGCAGACAGAAGAAGGAGAAGCCCTCCGCGACGATCAGAACTTCCAGTATGTGGCCGCATGGGAGTACCAGGGCGACGGACAATGGCAACTGCATAAAGAAGATTTGAATTTTGAAGTGGCTAAGCCAACACAAAGAAGCTATAAGTAAAAACAGTAAGAGAATATGGATCATTCAAATATCAGCCTGACGTTGGAAGTATGGAGACAGGAAAGCGCTTCAGCGAACGGAAAATTCGTTACTTATAAAGTAGATGATGTTTCTCCCGAAATGTCGTTCCTCGAAATGTTCGATGTGCTCAACGAGCGGCTTATAAGGGAAGGACAGGACCCGATCGCTTTTGATCACGATTGCCGCGAAGGTATTTGCGGTTCATGCTCCATGCATATTAACGGCCGTCCGCATGGTCCATGGCACGCCACCACGGTTTGCCAGCTCCATATGCGCGCATTTAAAAATGGTGACACTATCGTTGTGGAACCATGGCGCGCGAAATCATTTCCTGTTATTAAAGATTTGATGGTTGATCGTTCCGCATTCGACAGGATTATCCAGGCAGGTGGATATGTTTCCGTGAACACCGGTAATGTGAATGGCGTTGATGCCAATGCGATTCCTGTTGAAAAAGATAAAGCCGATACAGCGTTTGCAGCTGCAACATGTATTGGATGCGGCGCCTGCGTGGCCGCGTGCAAGAACAGCTCCGCGATGTTGTTTATGTCTGCGAAGGTTTCTCACCTTGCGTTGCTGCCGCAAGGGGCTCCTGAACGTAAAGACAGGGTGCTGAACATGGTGGCGCAGATGGATAAGGAAGGATTTGGGTCATGTACATTCACGGGCGCGTGTGAGGCGGTTTGCCCGAAAGAAATTTCGATTACGAATATTTCCAGGTTGAATAAAGAGTATTTGAATGCGGGGATGACAGTGGATAAGCGCTAACTCCGCAGATTCCTCGCTTCGCTCGGAATGACATTATGCGTTTTTGTCATCCCGAACCGAGCGCCGAAGGCGCGAGTGTGAGGGATCGACGGAGAAATTATTCAACCCTTGTAATCTTCAACACATTCGTTGGCAGGTGTAAATGCACCGGTGTACTTCCGGTATTCACTACCAAATCACCCGGTTTGATGAAACCTCTCTCTTTCAAAATCTGAATTTCATCAGCAAGAATTTCATCCAGGCTTTGCTCTTCTGCATAGTGAAACGCACGCACACCCCAGCTTAAACTCAGCTGGTTAATCAGGCTTTTCTCTTTGGAAAATATATAAAGCGGCGATTCGGGGCGATAGCTCGACAGCATAAACGCAGTATATCCACTTTGCGTCATCCCTACAAGCGCATCAGCTTTTGTGTCACGCGCGAGTTTACATGCGTTGTAACAAATCGCATCGCTCAGGAAAGAAGGGGAGTGGGGCTGAGGCACCAGTTCATCTTCAAGATTATATTTATAATCACTCTTTTCTACCTGCATAATAATCTTCCTCATCGTTTCTACCACCAGCACAGGATGTTTTCCCGTAGCGGTTTCCCCGGAAAGCATCACTGCGTCCGCGCCCTCCAGTACCGCGTTTGCCACGTCTGTGATTTCGCTTCTGTTGGGTTTGATCCTGTCGATCATGCTCTCCATCATCTGCGTAGCCACAATAACGGGTTTTGCCCTGTGAAGACATTTCTTGATAAGCTGCTTCTGAATAAGAGGAATTTGTTCAACCGGCAGTTCCACTCCAAGATCTCCGCGGGCAACCATGATGCCGTCTGATTCCAGGATAATGTCGCGGATATTCAAAAGCGCTTCCGGTTTCTCAATCTTCGCAATGATTTTTGTCTTGCTGTTTTTATCGGTCAGTTTGCTGCGCAGGATAACGAGGTCTTTTACATTTCTTACGAAAGAAAGCGCTACCCAGTCGAGTTTCTGCTCGATGATAAAATCAAGATCTATCAGATCTTTTTCGGTTAATGCCGGGAGGGATATTTTAGTGTCAGGCAGGTTGATACCTTTTTTGGAGGAGATCACTCCACCCATAGTTACTTCAACCTTTACGTCGTTATTCTTTTCTATTTTCACCACCCTCACTTCCATCTTGCCGTCGTCAATCATGATCTTGTTACCAATCTTCACATCAGCGTGGAGGTTAGGATAGGATACATAAATCCTTTCCAGCGTACCCACCACTTTTTCGTTTGTGAAAGTGAGTATGTCGCCGGGAAATACTTCGAGGGCGTTGTTTTCTATTTCACCTACTCTCAGCTTCGGACCCTGCAGGTCGCCAAGAATGGAAATGTTGTATGGTTCAGTGTCGTTTATTTTACGGATACTGTCTATAATTCTCGCCTTGTCTTCATGGCTGCCATGAGAAAAGTTGAGCCTGAAAACGTTTACCCCTGCTTTTACGAGGGCCAGGAGCTGTTCATATGAATCGCAGGCAGGACCAACTGTAGCGACTATTTTGGTACGGTGGTTTGTATGATCTTTTCCTGCTGCTTTGTCCATTGATTCGTGCAGGTATTTCTTAATGTTTCGTGTCATGATGCCAGGATCTTTACAATTTTAAGCCATTCGTTGTTTATTTTCTGCTTCGCCTTAACGGCTTTTTCGAGAGGGGTGTACGACATCCTGTTGTTAACGATGCCCACCATCACATTATGCCGCCCTTCTATCAGGCATTCTACTGCTGAGTAGCCCATGCGGCTTGCTATCAGCCTGTCGAGGCAGGATGGTGATCCGCCGCGTTGAATATGCCCGAGAATACACACGCGAACATCGGCGTTCGGCAGTCGTTCTTTTATGATTTTAGCTACTTCATTTCCTCCGCCAAAATCATCACCTTCTGCCACTACTACGAGGTTAACGAGTTTTTTACGTTTTTCTTTTTCAAGAAGACCGTTCACCAGTTCTTCGACATCCGTTTTTCTTTCCGGTATCAGGATGTTTTCAGCGCCGGTTGCTATACCGCTATGCAGTGCGATGTATCCGGCGTCGCGACCCATCACTTCGATAATGAATAAACGGTCGTGTGCATCGGCGGTGTCGCGGATTTTATCAATTGCCTCCACCGCGGTGTTTACGGCTGTATCGAAACCTATGGTAAAGTCGGATCCGGCAATGTCCTTGTCTATCGTACCGGGCAAACCGATACAGGGTATATCAAATTCCCTGCTGAAAATGTCGGCGCCTTTGAATGAACCGTCGCCACCTATAATGATAAGGCCATCTATGCCGAGTTTCTTCAGATTCTCGTATGCTTTCTTGCGACCGTCGGCATGAAAAAACTCTTTACAGCGGGCGGTTTTAAGTATCGTGCCACCTCTCTGGATAATATTTGCGACACTTCTTGAATGAAGGGGTACTATATCATTATCTATCATTCCGGCATAACCACGCATTATCCCGAAGGCCTCGAGACCATAATAAATCGCAGTCCTTACAACGGCACGGGTCGCGGCATTCATCCCCGGCGAATCTCCACCCGACGTGAGAACTCCAATTTTAGTAACCTTTTTAGCCATGAATCAAAAACAGTTGGATTTTTTTAATATTTTTCAAACGGTAGGCAAGAATCATTAGAAAACTTTAATCAGTTTGTATTGTGAGGCGTAAAAGTAAGGTTTTGTTTCCATTCGTTTCAAACGAAATCAGCCCATACATTTGCAAACTTAAGACACAATTTTCTCCCGATGATTAAATGGTTTTCCCTACCGGCGGTATTACTCTGCTCCATGCATTTTTGCTTCGGACAGCTTCAATATCCGCCCACCAAAAAAATTGATCAGGTAGACCACTATCACGGTAATGCTGTCAGCGATCCATACCGTTGGCTGGAAAACGATACAAGCGAGGAAACGAAAAACTGGGTGGCGAAGCAGAACGAGGTAACATTCAAATATCTTGAGGCCATCCCTTTCAGGGAGAACATCAAAAAGCGGCTGCTCGATTTATATAATTACGAGCGATACAGCATCCCCTTCCAAAACAATGGCTACTATTATTATTATAAGAACAACGGTTTGCAGAACCAATCGGTGCTGTACAGGCAGAAAGGCTTCAATGGCGCGGTCGAAGAAATACTTGATCCTAATATCCTGTCATCCGATGCAACAACTCAATTGACACAGTTTGAGGTATCGAAAGATGGCAGGTATGCCGCGTACTCGATTTCGAGGGGTGGATCAGACTGGCGGACAATTTTTGTGAGAGATATGACGACGATGAAGAACCTCGCCGATTCAATCGCATGGGTGAAATCGGCTTCCATAGAATGGCAGAAAAACGGATTTTATTACAGCCGGTATCCTGCTCCTGAAAAAGGAACAGAACTGTCGTCGAAGAACGAAAACCACCAGGTGTGGTACCATACTGTAGGAACCGGCCAGGGCGAAGACAAACTGGTTTTCGAAGATCCGGCTAACGGACAGCGCTTCCACGACGCGTATACATCCGACGATGAACGCTATGTTTTTCTCGAAATAAGCGACAGGGGAAAAGGCTTTCGCGGGAATGCCCTGTTTTATATGGACAGCCAGTCGACCGACAAAACGTTTAAACCTATTGTAAAAGAAGTGGGCAATTTCGTTTATAGCGTAATCGGTACGACAGCAAACAACACGTTCGTAATCTTCTCTAACGCCGATGCCATGAATAATAAAGTGGTGTCGTTTGATCCGGCGGCCAAACAGGGAAGCGAGTGGTCGACCATTATTCCGGAAAACGATAACAACCTGCTGAGCGCGACAATGGTCGGAGGAAGATTGTTTGTACAGTATTTGATAGATGTTGCGGCGCGGGTGTTTGTTTATTCAGCCGATGGAAAAAAGCAAGGTGAAATAGCATTGCCCGGTCCGGGAAATGTTGACGGGTTGGCCGGGAAAGACGACGATAAATATACATTTTACAGTTTCAACACATTCAACGTACCCACCCGCATCTACCGCTACGAAATAGCGACCGGTAAATCGGAAATGTTCCGTACACCCAAAACAGATTTTGATCCTGATATGTTTGAAACAAAGCAGGAGTTTTATACCAGCAAAGACGGCACGCGCGTGCCGATGTTTATCGTTCACAAAAAAGGGTTGAAAAAAAATGGTAACAATCCAACGATGCTATATGGTTATGGCGGCTTTAATATTCCCATGACGCCGTTCTTCAGTGCATCGTTAATACCCTGGCTCGAGCAGGGCGGAATTTTTGCGATGGCAAACCTGCGCGGAGGCTCAGAGTATGGAGAAAAATGGCATGAGGCGGGAATGTTCGAAAAGAAGCAGAATGTTTTCGACGATTTTATTTCTGCTGCTGAATATCTCATCGACAAAAAATATACATCGCCTGCAAAACTTGCGATCAGGGGTGGTTCGAATGGCGGTTTGCTTGTCGGCGCAGTGATGAATCAGCGTCCCGAATTATTTCGCGTCGCAATTCCTGAAGTAGGGGTGATGGATATGTTGCGCTTCCAGAAATTTACCATTGGGTGGAACTGGCAGGCCGAATACGGATCGAGCGACAGCGCTAACCAGTTTAATTATCTCTATGCCTACTCGCCCCTGCATAACATAAGGCCCGGTAAAAATTATCCTGCAACAATTGTCATCACTTCCGATCACGACGACAGGGTGGTGCCGGCACATTCATTTAAATATACTGCGACACTACAGGAAATCTATAAAGGAAAAAATCCTGTGCTTATCAGGATCGACACCAATTCAGGACATGGAATGAGCAACATGATGAAAAGCATCGAACTCATCGCAGATATTTATTCGTTTTCATTATATAATATGAAACAGGCGTGGAAAAAATCCTTGTAACCGGAGCAAACGGGCTGTTAGGGCAATCAATCATCAGGCAACTATCAGGAAAAAATTATAAAGTCGTTGCAACGGGGCGCGGCCCCGACCGAATTGACGGTAAATTCAAAGGCGGCTACTTTTATGAAGCAATTGATATTACCGACGGACCTGCCATAGAAAAATTTATCCTTGATCAGAGGCCCGATATAATAGTGCATGCTGCGGCAATGACGCAGGTTGACCAGTGTGAGCTGAACAAACAGGATTGCTATAATATTAATGTAACTGCTACTCGCTTTATCATCGACGCAGCAAAAGCAATAAATGCACGGTTTGTTTTCGTTTCAACCGATTTTGTATTTGACGGAAACAATGGACCATATACCGAAGGCGATGAACCTGCCCCGGTAAACTATTATGGAAGTACAAAAATGGTTGCGGAGAAAGCGGTGATGGAGTCGGGGCTGAATTGGGCGATCGCCAGGACCATTCTCGTTTATGGTGTTGCGCCAACGTCCGGCAGATCGAACATCATTGGATTTGTGAAGGACAATCTCGAGGCAAAGAAGCCAATCCGGATGGTTACCGACCAGGTGCGTACACCAACATTTGTCGATGATCTCGCCGCGGGGATCCTGTTAATCATTGAAAAGAAAAAACAGGGAATATATCATCTGTCAGGCGAAGAAGTGATGACACCTTACGACATCGCCATAGAAGCGGCAAAATATTTTGGATTGAACCAGGAGTTGATATCGCGGTCTACGTCTGAGGAAATTAAGCAACCAGCAGTCCGGCCGGTCAAAACCGGTTTCAATATTTCGAAAGCGAAAAAGGAATTGGGCTATCAGCCAAAATCTTTCCGTGAAGGTTTAGAGGCCCTTTTCGGGTAGATGTATTTCTGCCATCATGCAGCGGGCACTGCCACCTCCATTCCTTTCAATCGTGTTGAGCGATGAATGAATGATTTTATTGTAGTCTTCCAGCTTTTTCACCTGTTCTGCAGTAAGCGATTCATACGCCTGTGTAGACATTACTAGAAATTTAGTGCCCTGGCTGTTATTCACCTGGAGCATGTTTCCTGCGAAATGGTTCATCTGTTCGAGGGTGATAGGAATGATTTCCTTACCAGAATTTTCAATTGTAGTCTTCACTTTCGTCATCTCCTCGTTGTTGCGGATGCTGTTGAGACAGATGACCACATACCTGTCGGCTACACACATCATGACATTCGTATGGTAGATGGCTTTTCCGTTTTCATCTGCTGCATGAAACGCCACCGGTTTGTACTTCAACTTCCTGCAAAAATTCCTGAACAGCCTTTCGTCAGTACGCGGTGAGAGACATGCATAGGCAATATGTTTTATCCTGTCGAGCACAATGCTGCCCGTGCCTTCCAGGAATTCGTCGGCAGCTTCGTGCCCCGTGAAATCAATTGTTCGTTTCACCCGAAACTGCAATCTCACTTTTTCTATTACCTGGGTTTTGCGCTCAAGCCTGCGGCTGGGCGCAAACATCGGGTACAGGACCAGTGAGCCGTCGCGATGGAACGAAATCCAGTTGTTCGGAAAGATGGAATCAGGAGTGTGTGGTTCGGGAGTATCGTTAACCACGAGAACGTCAATATTTTTTTCGCGAAGCTTTTCTACGAAAGTTTCAAATTCGTTCAACGCTTTTTGCTGCACATCATTTTCTTCCGACATCACCTGGAACGCGTTGTTGACCGCTGTTTCTGAATTAAATAGAAAATTTACCGGCCGTATCATCAGGATATGGTTTGTTGTCTGCATCAATTTCAATTTTTACTCAATGTCATCTCTCAGGAGCGGCATACTCATACAATGGAAGCCTCCGCGGGCGCGGGAAAGTTCCGCTGAGGGCATTACGATCAGCGTGTCTTCCATCTCATCCATATCAGTTTTGCCATTTTCCAGTTGTTCAAGCAAATCTTCGGCCGCAATGATATTGAAACCATTTTCGCGGAATGCTTCAACTGTTTTATCGTTACGGTCGTAACCGAGCACTAATCCTTCTTTTAGCGCAAGGAGGTTGCAGGAGTCGGTCCACTGTTCCCGCGCATCGAATGGAAATTCATTATTCCCGGAGTAAATAAACCTAACCGGTTCGTTGCTTTCGAGATCGTTTTTGCTTATGTCGGCAAGAAGGTCTTCGAGGTTATCGAAATATTTAGGGTTCTCTACGTCTTTCTTTTTGAACTGAATAATTTTGAGAGCGTCGTCTTTCTTCACATTGCCTTCAAGAATACGCTGAACGGTATCGGCGTTTTCGCGTTTCACGGCTTTCCGCGAAAAGCTGCCTAGCAACACCCACACATTTCTTTTCACCTGTGTAAAGATGGTATCGATATGCATGAAGTCACGCTTCTTGGGAATTTTGATGATGGTAATTTTCTTTACGACATTTTTTTCAAAAAGGATGTTGATGGCTTTGTGCGCGGCTGCCATGGTAGTGCGTTCACTCACACCGATTAAAACATGACTTTCCGTAACAACCATCACGTCACCGCCTTCGAGGGTTATTTTTTTATCATCGCTTTCTTTTGGTAACAGGAAATGCAGGGGAGTATCAGGCAGTTCGATTATGTTGTCGTGATACTTCCTGAAGAACGGATGGTTGAAGAAGATATATTTTGCGAGAAGGGCTTCGCGTGTTCTTGCCTTTCGCGCTGGTTTATTTAATAAGATAAAATCGTTGATCACTATGCCTATGTCGCGCGTGAAGATGAAATTAGGAATAGGAGGGAACAGCATGTTGCGGTCGTCGTCGAGAGAGCCGGTGATAAAGATGTTGGCGAGTTGTACCGCTCCGAACGTGGTGAGTAACTTTTCGGTTTCGTAAGTACAGTTTTCGATGGCGCAGACCGAAGCGATTAATTTCAGGCGAATTTCCCTGTCTTCGAGGATATCGGCCAGTAGCCATTGCAGTTCTATGACTTTATCGGATTTGAAAAATCCTTTGTGTCCCGGTTTATAAAAGTTGCGATTGTTTTTTTCGTCGTCTATTTCATGGAGCCGTCCCTTAATAGTGGGGGGATCTAAAAAGTAAAGGAGGATTTTTGTGTAATAGTCGTATTCTTTCTTTCTTATTGTATCGAGGTGAACGATGTCTTCGAATAGCCAGTCTTGTGCTTTGGAGGGAACTACTTTTCCGAGACCGCTGTCGGGACTGTGTACCAGCAATCTTCTCAATCTTCCAATTTCTGATGACACGTTTAGCTGATCGGATTTATGCCTGCCCATAGGTGGGCGAAGGTAACGAATGTTAGTTTTATGGTTGCCGCAGGCAAAAACCACTTTTTAAAGCCAGCCGCAGGCCCCAAAAACTCTTCTTCTTTTTCTTTTCTAAAAAGAAAATAACTCTATTAAAGCCAGCCGCAGGCTCAAAAACTCTTCTTTTCTTTTATTCTAAAAAAAAGAAAAACCTCTCTCAATCGCCGGCCGCAGCCAAAAACTCTTCTTCTTTTTCTTTTCTAAAAAGAAAATAACTCTATTAAAGCCAGCCGCAGGCTCACGCGCCGCAGGCAAAAACCCCTACATTTACTCCTTAAAACTCTCAATGCGTTTAGCCCTTTTAGTCGGTGCCGGCAGTTTCATCGGCGGCATATGCCGCTACCTCCTGTCGACATTCATTCATTCAAAATCCGGAGCTCCGTTTCCTTACGGAACACTTGTAGTCAACTTAACAGGCTGCCTGGCCATTGGCATCCTGTATGGAATCATAGAAAAACTATCCATCGATTCAAGACTCTTCCTCATAACCGGCATATTGGGCGGTTTCACCACCTTTTCAGCTTTCTCAGGTGAAACTTTTTTGTTAATTAAAGAAGGCAGGTTTATTGCTTCGGTAATGTATGTGCTTATCAGCGTAGCAGGCGGCGTGGCGCTAACCGCATTCGGCGCGTGGATTTTTAAGTTATCGCTAAGATAGCATACCCTGTGGGTTCATATATTTGCATGATATGCCTTCCCTGATCGAACAATTGAATGAAACTGTTGCATTTATACGAAGCAAATATCCATCAGCATCCGAAACCGGCATAGTTCTCGGCAGCGGCCTGGGCAATTTCCTTAACGAAATTGAAGTAAGGGTCAGCATAGCCTACCAGGATATTCCCCATTTTCCCGTATCAACCGTTACTGGTCACGATGGATGTCTCGTATTCGGAGAACTGAACGGAACACGGATAGTTGTTATGGCAGGCAGGTTTCACTATTATGAAGGTTATTCACCGCAGGATGTTGTATACCCCGTTCGCGTAATGAAAATGCTGGGCGTTAAAAACCTGTTTCTTTCCAATGCGGCCGGCGGCGTCAACACATCGTTCAAAGTGGGAGACCTGATGATTATCAAGGATCATATCAGTATGGCGGTCATCAACCCACTGATCGGAAAAAACGAAGAAACAATCGGACCGCGATTCCCTGACATGAGCGAGCCCTATAGCAGGGACCTCATTGCGAAAGCGAAGAAAGCAGCGCAAAAACTGGGGATATCCGTTGTGGAAGGCGTTTATTTTGGTGTTACCGGCCCCACTTTTGAAACACACGCCGAATACAGGATGATTAAATTGCTGGGTGCCGATGCAGTTGGTATGAGCACCGTGCAGGAAAATATAGTCGCCGTACATATGGGAATGAACGTACTGGCCATAAGCGTCATAACGGATATGGGTATCCGCGACGATGACTCGGTAATTACGCATGAAGAAGTGCTGCAGGCAGCCGGGGAGGCCGAACCCAAATTGACAGCTATTTTTAAAGAACTTGTTGGAAAATTGTGAGCATGCACAGACGTCGCTGGCAAATATGTATAATGATTATCCTGTTATCGGCATTGGCAGGCAGTGCAATTGCGCAGCCGGGCGGTGCACTGAGAAGGTTACCGGGTGGCGGTGGCGGATACCGGGGCTCCAGTGGTGGAAAAAAAGATAGCCTGGAGAGAAGAAACTCGCTACAGGATTCCATTACAATCAGCTTCCGTTATATCGATTCAAGCAGGTTACAGAAATTCGACTCCTCTATTTACGATTTCACCCAACGCTTCCCGGTTCCCTGGTATCACTATCATTTAGGTAACGTGGGAAACGCCACGCACAGCCTCATCTTTGAACCAATTTTACGCGCAGGGTGGGACCATGGCTTCCACGCGTACGACGACTACACTTTCAACGACTACGACACGCGTTTTTTCAACACCACGCGACCGTTTACTGAAATACAATATCAGCTGGGGTCGAAGCTGGAGCAGGTGCTCGGGCTGATACATACGCAAAACATCAAACCCAGCTGGAACGCTTCTTTTCAATACAGGTTGATTAATTCTCCGGGTATTTTCCGTAACCAGCACACCAACGATAACAACTACCGGTTTACGAACTGGTTTCAAACAAAAAACAAACGCTACCAGAACTTTTTTGTAATAGTGGGGAATAAATTAATGTCGTCAGAAAATGGTGGAATAAAAGACGACATCAACTATCTCGACAGCGCCGGCGCCTTCGATGAGCGTGGTAATATCCCAACGCGCCTCGGTTCGATAAGCGAGGGCATCTCGAGAAATAATTTCTTCACTAATAACATTGCCACAGGAACACGTTATACCAGCGCCAGCTATATCATGCGTCATCAGTATGACCTCGTGGGAAATAAAGATTCAATCGTCACCGACTCTACCGTTATCCCGCTGTTTTATCCAAGACTGCGCGCGGAACTTACAACAAGCTTAAAAACCTACAACTACAGGTTTAACGATACACAGGCCGATAGCAGTCTTGCCTTTTACAAATCAAACTACAACATCGACACTCCGCATGTTTTCGCGTACCAGGACAAATGGCAGGACCTTACAAACGACTTTTCCATTTATCAATTCCCTGACGCGAAAAATTCGCAGCAGTTCTTTAAGGCGGGCGCTGCTTTCCAGATGTTGAGGGGTACTTTCGATACAGGGACTGTTACGAACAGGTATCATAACTTTTTTATACACGGTGAATACCGAAATAAAACCCGTAACCGCAAATGGGATATCATTGCCTTCGGTAATTTTTATGTAAATGGAATGAATGCGGGCGACTACGACGCGCGGGTAAGTTTGAAAAGATTAATAAGCCAGAGCATTGGATCGCTGCAACTGGGATTTTCCAATACCAACCGTACTCCCTCTTTTGTATTCGACAGCACCAGTAGTTTTTACCTGGGTGAATACCGCAACTTTAATAAAGAAAATTACACCGAGATATTCGGCGCCTTCGATATTCCGAAACTAAGGGCCAGTGTGCAGGGAAAATATATGCTGATCAGCAACTACACTTATTTCTCGAACTATCGCCAGCCCGAACAATACGGAACACTATTTAACCTGCTGCAGGTTTCCGCCGAAAAACAATTCAGGTTTGGGAAAAGATGGAACTGGAAATCGTGGGTGGTTATACAAAAGCTAACAGGCAATCCTCCTATAAATCTCCCTGTATTTCTAACAAGAAATATGATAGGATATGATGGAAACCTCGGCTTCAAAAATTTGTTGACAAGCTTCGGTTTGGAGATCAGGTATTACACTCCGTACAAAGCAGACAGGTATTCTCCGCTAATGGGCCAGTTCTTTAACCAGAACGACACGACAATAAAAATGCAGTTGCCTGACATAGCCGCTTATTTTCATTTCAGGATAAAATCGTTCACCACCTACCTGCGTTTTGAAAATCTTAACGCTTACGATTTTTCTACTAACAAATTCACCCGAAACAATTTGGTATCACCCAATTATCCTTACCCGGGGCTCCAGTTAAGGGTGGGAGTGTATTGGACGTTTGTAAACTAATGCGGGTTATCGCTTCCTGGTTTCACTTTGATGGAGTACCTTTACAACGTGAAAAAAGCCCTTGTTTTACTGCTTGCAGTTGTTTACATCACGCTCACCAGCGGTGTGGCGGTGAATGTTCACTATTGCATGGGTAAAATAACCGGCAAAACCTATGGCGTTGAAGCCGATCACCAGTGCGACCGCTGCGGGATGGAAAAAAAATCCGGCTGCTGCGAAACGGAGCATAGACTGGTAAAAGCCGACGACGATCACATTTATACCCCTTCCGTTGCCGCCAAAGCACCGGTTATCGTAGCTATAACTACCGCATATCCGGCCTTTTTCACCCCTGTAGCAGTTACCCCGCCACATGCCACTCCACGCTATCATGCTCCACCAGGCATCCAAACCGATGACCTGTGCGTATTACATAGTGTTTTCAGAATATGATTCCGGTTTCGACGACCAGCTGAAAATCAGAATCTAAATTTCTAAAACACCTATTAATGAAAACATTCTTTTTAATCGCTTTTGCGATATTTTTCACAGCATCCTCCAATGCCCAGTTTCAGACAGCTAACCTTACAGCCGCCGGGTTAACCTGTGCGATGTGTACCAAAGCGATCCATAATTCTCTTCAGAAACTTCCCGTAGTGGAGAAAGTGGATGCAGACATCAAAAATTCAGAATTCATTTTAACCTTTAAAAAGGACGCCGTTGTTGACCCCGATTTACTCAAAAAAGCCGTTGAGGACGCCGGATTTTCGGTTTCAAAATTGAAACTCACAGGCGATTTCAATGACGTTAAAGTGAACAACGATACCCACATCCAACTCGGAGGAAAGACCTATCATTTTATTAAAATAAAAGATAAGGTTCTTAGCGGCACGCAATCGATTACAATAGTTGATAAAAACTACGTGTCCTCGAAAGAATTCAAAAAAATTCTTGCTTCAACTGATCATCCCTGTGTGGAAACCGGTAAGGCTGGAGAGTGTTGCGAGCGGCTGGGTACGGCCCGCAATGCAAGGATTTATCATGTAACGCTTTAAGTTTTGCATGATGAAAATTAATGGCTTTATCAAAGCGTCCCTCTTTTTGGGAGGGATGCTTTTTACCTTGAATACCATTGCGCAGGAACTCTATGTGTTCACCGAACCGGCATCTAACATGCCGTCAAAATCCGTCAGTATAAAGCTTGCTGCCAAGCTGGGAGAACACGAGGCGCCGTATAAGTTCATGCAGCGCTACACGCCTGAATTGATGTTCGGACTCAACAAAAACTGGATGGTGCACTTTGCGCCCACTTTTTCGAACATGTTTACAAGCAACCAGCGATGGGAGTCGGTAAGAACATATGCAAAATACCGCTTCTACTCAAACGATGAGGTTCACCGGCATTTTCGGATGGCTGCATTTGGAAAGGCATCATACAGCAGGAACCTGGCGTTGTTCGATGAAATTAATATCGAAGGCGATCAAAGCGGCATTGAAGGAGGTGTAATATTAACCCAGCTATGGAACCGGCTGGCGCTGTCGTCTACGCTGGGTTACGCCCACTCGATGCCCAGCAAGAAGGCAGGGATTTCGTTGTTTCTCCCCGACGATGCGTTCGATTTCTCGTTGTCGGCCGGATACCTGGTTTTTCCCTTGAATTATACAAGCTATAACCAAACTAACCTGAATGTATATGCGGAGTTGATTGGACAGCGATCGCTGGATATGAAAAAATATGTTATCGATTTTGCACCCGCTATACAACTGATTTTTAACAGCAACCTGAAGATAAATTTCGGATACAGGTTCGAGCTGAAGAACAGTTATATGTACCGGATGATGCCAAAGACGTACCTGGTGAGTATCGAGCGCACATTTTTAAAGGTGTGGTAGTCAGGGTTCAAAGAAAGCAACGCTTCCGCCAACCCATTCCTTGTCTTTGTTGTAACGCGTGCCGATCATCTTTCCTTTGCTTAAACGCGCGAGATTGATGGCTGGTTGCGGTCGGGGCGCGCCATCTTCCCATAAATACATAATTCGTATTTCTGTTTTTGCGGGTATGTCAGGTGTTTCCACAACGTTTTTATAGTTCACTTTTCTTTGCAGTATCCAGTTGTGCGGATCTCTTACGTTCAGGATATCACCAGGAGTTACATCGATGATCACCCCCTGTCCCGCAAAAGAGAAAAGTGGCTTAAGTACAAAATTTTGAAGATCGGAAGGCAGTTGCATTACCTCGTTGAGAAAAAATGTTTCGGGTACATATGGGTGTGAGATGAAAGGCAAAGTGTACTTACTTACACGGTAAAACCAGTCGGGGTGAGGTACCCATTCAACATCCAGTTCTTCGCGGATATCTATGAAATGGCCGAGATCCTTCCGAGAATGCAATTCATCAAAAATCACGCGGTTGTATATGCGATGTATTCTTGTTTTTTTGCCGTTTAGTATATAAAACAGTTGTTTGCCTTCTTTGATCAGTTCTGTGAGGCATACAGGCTCAATTCCTGTAAGGTCGCGGGTTCCATAAAAATCAACTCTTGTTTTTTGTTCGTGGGGTTTAATTTCAAGAAGAATAACATTTTCCGGCTGGTGATTCCCTAAAATTATTTTTTTGAATAAACGCGTATATGTTTCGCGGTTATGATTATTCAGGAACTGTGTGTACCCGTTAGGAATGTCGAAATGTTTCCTCAGAACGTCGGGATAAATTACCTGGAAAGCATATAAACTTGGAAATCCCTGCATTTCTATCAGCTGTGGTTCCAGTGCCGACTCTTCATTTATGCAAACGCCGAAGTCGAACGCTATCATTTGGGGAAATCCATATCGGCCACCTACTTTATCAGATTGCGGAATGCCCGGCGCCGTTATATCCATAAAAGATGGATCGATGATAAGGTCGATGATGCTTTCGCAAGCACCGATCATTTTCTGGGTAAAATCTTTCGGCACAAATACCGGGGTTTCCGCGAGCCGGAATTCGATCGCTCCCGGGTAGAGGTCGTCCAGCTCTTTCAGCATTGCCCGATATTTCTCCTGCGAAAATTGTTGATTAAAATGTTTGCGTACCGCAGATACCATGAACAGAAAGTTATGATATATTTGCGAAGTATAGCAGCACGACATTAAGGCTGAGGGAAACGGGGTCCTACCGCCTGATAGCAACCCAAAGAAAGTTTTTTTCTCATGCCTGTACTGAATAAAAAGGCATCCAGGGATTGTTTTTACTTTCCCTGCTTTTTAAAATATTAAGTTTGTTGTTGGATAAAAACAAAAAAGCCGGTTACTAATAACCGGCTTCATTGTATAGATTAATAATCGTTATCGATTAATGAATCTGAGTTGTGTCGGGAGCTGGTGTAGGCTGAGTTGTATCCTGCGGAACAGTATCCTTAGTCAGATGACTATTTGCTGCTGTTGAGTTAGATGTACCAGCCATTGTAAACGTCAATACTCCCAATGCTAAACCTGTTGCTAAAAGAATTTTTTTCATAAATTATTCGTTTTAGATTATTAATAAATTCCACCCACTTCCGGGCGGTTGTCATAAACTCATAACTACTGCTACGAGCATTTACAAGTATATAACAGGCAATCTTTCACGGAATTCATAAGATCTACAGTGTATTCAATAAGAATTGTGCCAAAAAATTTTAAGCAAGATTTTTTTGTCGCCGGAATATTCTGGCACAAAATTTTTATTATGAAAAATTCAGCAGGTGGGTAAACATTTACACACAGTGTTGGTGTTTATTTCAATCGGCTTGTTTGCGTTGTGTAAGTACTTTCAAATATTTTATCTGCGTTAGCAGCTTCGAATCCTTCCCTGCGATGTTCGCGCTTTATTTCAGAAGAAGGTAAATGCTGAAACTCAGTGCGGACGCGCCTTTCAGCGAACTCTACGTATGATCCTGAAATGCGGTGCCGTTCGCCGTTAGCGAATACCGCTTCCGTTACATGCGCAACCGTAGAACTTTGCAGCAATCCTCCATCCGGACTTTTCTTAATCTTTCCTGATGAGTTGTTTAAAACAAATCCGCTTTTCTCTAGGAAATTGTTAAAATCAGCAATGGTGTTGTAACCCTGTTTTAAATTATGGACGCTGATTGTAAAATGGTTCAGGTAATACCTGTTATAAATCGTCCAGGCAGCGTACTCGCTTTCCCCGGAGAGCGCCTGGTAATCGGTCCACGTCGGAAGGCGCCACAGCGGGCTGTGAAGAAACGCATCAACTGCAGTCGCGTCATCAAGATTTAAACTGCTCACCGGATCAACGGTGACCTCATTGGTATAACTCCGGATTATTTCCTGCGATTTAACAGAAAGATCACTTACTCTTAACTCGCTGATAAATATTCTCGGATCTTTTGGATTTGCTGGTGAATACCAGAATGCATCAAGTTTTTTTTCAGGAAAAAAGTAGTGGTCCATCCTTTTATACCCGTAGTGCAGAAATATTTTTTCAAGCGATTGTATCCCGAGATGTTTTACTCCGAGCGTGCGAAAGGCGATATGATCGTTCTCGATCTCCGAAGGATCGGCAATAATTTTTTCATCAACCATCGCCTTAAAAATTGCAGCTACATCGGGAACGCGTTCTTTATACCTGGTCATTAAGCCATTGAGAACAGCCTGTAGAGTTTTTTCTTTCTGGGGCATTAAATCTGAAATTGTATGAGCGGTAAAGTTATCAATTTCATCAGTGAGTTGTTTATCACATATAATGGTAATTTTGGGCACTTAAAAATGTTATACGATATGCATGTTATGCCCCGAATGCTGATGATAATCATGGTTGTTCTTTCTTTCCAGGTTTCCAATGCGCAAAAAGTATCCAAATTCGATGCACATGAGGCTTTTGCTCCTGAATTTTATCCGAACTATGGCGACAATTTCCGCACGGCCGACGGACGGCCGGGTCGCGATTACTGGCAAAACAGGGCCGATTATGCGATAGACGCCCGCCTCGACGATGTAGCCCATACGCTTACCGGAACCGTAGTAATAAAGTATACCAACAATAGCCCCAACGCGTTGAATTTTTTGTGGGTTCAGCTCGATCAGAACCTTTATGATCCTGAATCAAAGGGTATCGCCGCTACAACTATCGCCGGCGGAAGATGGTCGAACCGTACCAATTTCAAGGGCGGATACACCATCAAATCGGTGAGTGTTTTAAGCGCCGGTAAATGGACGGCCGTAAAAAAAACAATAAATGATACAAGGATGAGAATTGATCTGCCATCTGCCCTTAAAAGCAGTGGCGGCAATGTTTCTGTCCGCATAGAATATTCGTTTCCTATTCCTGAAGATGGGTCCGACAGGATGGGTCGCATGACGACTCAAAATGGATGGATGTATAATATGGCGCAGTGGTTCCCGAGAATGTGCGTGTACGACAACGTGCTTGGATGGAACACGCAGGCATATCTTGGCCAGGGTGAATTTTATCTTGAGTATGGCGACATCACTTACAACATCAACGTACCGGCTGATCACATCGTTGTCGGATCAGGCGAACTGTTAAATCCACAGGAGGTACTTACTGCAAAACAATTGCAACGGCTTGCGGCTGCAAGAAACAGCGACAAAACTGTTCTTTTGCGTTCTGCAGCCGAAGTAACGGATCCCTCGAGCAGGCCGACTGCCAGCGAGCGGCTTACCTGGAAGTTTAAATGTTTGAACACGAGAGACGCGGCCTTTGCCACTTCAGCGGCTTACGTTTGGGACGCTGCGAGAATTAACCTGAAAGGCGGCAAAAAAGCGCTTGCCATGTCGGTTTACCCGGTAGAAGTGGCGACAGATACTGCCTGGAACCGGTCGACCGAATACACAAAACATTCGATAGAATTTTACTCGTCGTACCTCTACACTTATCCATACCCGGTAGCTACGAACGTCGCCGGAATGGTGTCGGGAATGGAATACCCGGGTATTGTTTTCTGCGGTGTCAGCGCAACAAGAGCGGGCTTATGGGGCGTTACGGCGCATGAATTCGGACATATGTGGTTCCCGATGATTGTGGGAAGCAACGAAAGGAAATATGGCTGGATGGATGAAGGGTTCAACACATTCATCAACACGCTCGCAGGAGCTGATTTTAACAACGGAGAATATAAAAATTCGCGTGAGTTGTCGCCCGGGCGGTTCACAAAAATTTTCTTCAACGAGCGCTCGGAAAGTATCGCGACGATAGCGGATGTGGTGCAACCGTATAATTTCGGAACTGTTCTCTACCGCAAACCCGCGTTCGGATTGCAATTGTTGAGGGAAAATATTTTAGGGAAGGAGCGTTTCGACAGCGCCTTCAGATATTATACGCATCAATGGGCGTACAAGCATCCTACGCCATTTGATTTTTTCCACGCCATCGAAAATCATTCAGGAGAAACGCTTGATTGGTTCTGGCGCGGCTGGTTCCAGGATCAATGGAAAATAGACCTTGGTGTTACCGATGTGTCATATCCGAACGGGAATGTGTCGCAGGGCGCAATCATCACTATTAAGTGTTATGAGAGGCTTCCAATGCCGGTTACTGTTAGTGTAAAGGAAGAAAATGGAAAAAGCGGAACGGTAACCTTGCCGGTTGAAATATGGCAGCATGGTGATACGTGGAAGTTTATTTATAATTCTACTTCGCATGTTCAGCAAGTTGTTCTCGATCCTCAAGCAACGCTCAGCGATGTGGATCTTTCGGATAATGTTTGGCCGGCGAGGTGACCGAACCGAGCGGTGATCTGCTGTGCGTTGTCATCCCGAACCGAGCGGCGAAGCCGCGAGTGTGAGGGATCTACCCACTTTTTCCGTTGACCAACCTGATATGCTTGTCAACCGCCTTCGGAATATGATGCTCATAATGGCTCACATAAATTACGGTGACACTGGAGAATAAACAATACTCATCGATCAGGTTGGTAAAAAACCTCTGTTGAGAAATCTCAAGCCCCTGTGTCGGTTCATCAAGTATTAGTAATGTTGGGTTCTTAACCAACGCCCGCGCAAGCAAACACAGGCGCTGTGCACTCGTTGGCACCATGCTGAAAAGCCTGTGCGCATATTGCTGGATATTCATGAGCGTCATCCAGCTTTTGCAGATTTGTTCCTTTTCCGGATCGGCGGGGCGGAACAGTCCGATCGTATCATAAAAACCCGATTCAATTACATGAAGGCATGATGAGTCTGTCGGGAAGTACTGGTAAAGTTCAGGTGACACATAACCTGTTTGCTTTTTAATATCCCATATGCTTTCTCCAGAGCCTCGTTTGCGGTCGAACAGGATGATATCGTTCGCATAGGCCTGGGGGTTATCTCCGTTTACGAGGCTTAAAAGTGTTGATTTACCCGCGCCATTGTGGCCCGACAGCGACCATCGTTCACCCTGTTTTACGAGCCAGTTGATGTTATGAAGAATCTTTTTTCCATCGTATTCAACGGTAACGTTCTTCATTTGAATGATGATGGAATAGTTGTTAAGCGTGTGATGTGTAAGAAGATCCTTAAGTCTTTGACGGTCTATCGTGATTTCTTTGTCGAAGTTGAAATCTGATGGTTTGTATTTTTCTTTTCTATCGTGAAAAATAATTTCGTTTTCTTTTATTACAGCGACATGGGTAACTCCATCAGGAATTTCCAGTGGATTGGTAGACAGGATTACGGTTATCCCGGATGTTGTGATGGTTTTTAGAATATTCCCGAATTCTTTTCGTGTAGATGTGTCGAGTCCGGTAAGGGGATGGTCGAGGGTGATGAGTTGAGGGTTTTTTATGAGGGCTGATGCAATGAGGAGTCGTTTCGTTTCGCCGTTGGATAGTTTAATAATTTGTTCGGTGAGGAGGTTTTCAAGGTGGAGCAGTTCGATTACTTTCCGGGTGGTCCAGTAGCCGGCCCCTGTGTTTTCGATGCTGGCGAGGTGATCCTGCACGGTGAGGGCATCTTCGGAGTCGGATGAGTTAAAGCGTTGCTGGTAATAGAAATCGCGGGTGTTGGAGAGGTTTCTGAAATTATGTTTCTGGAGTACGTTTTCGATGTGTTTGCCCTGTATGGAGTTGACGAGGGTAGAGTAGTTGTCTTCTCCGGTAAACGCCCATATTTCGCCTGGATGGATAAAACTTAATTCGTTGGGTAGTGTCATCGGTTGAAATTAGTTATTGGAAGATAAGGGCGATTGGGTTATTTTTGCAACCCGGCAAATAAAAATACTCCTGGATCGGGGTGTAGAAATTTAGCTGGTATGGCCCTGTAGCTCAATTGAATAGAGCATTTGACTACGGATCAAAAGGTTTCAGGTTTGAATCCTGACAGGGTCACAAATGCCTTTGCAGCGTAGGCTGCAGAGGCATTTTGATTTTGAAGCGTGGCAAGTTCGCTTGCCTAAGCGAAAAAATCAAAATGACGGCATCGCCGCAGGCGATGTAAAGGCTTTGGGTAAGGCCAAAGTGAAACGGATCATGAAATAATCCTGACAGGGTCACACAGAAAGCATCTTTCGGATCATGAGGCGCGCAGCGCCGAATAATCCTGACAGGGTCACAAATGCCTTTGCAGCGTAAGCTGCAGAGGCATTTTGATTTTGAAGCGTGGCAAGTTCGCTTGCCTGTTTATTTACCAAACCTGTAACCAGCTAATAAAAAGAGACGGCGTGAATTTGTTTGGAAGTTCTCAAATTTTGAAACGCCGTTTCCTTTTTCAAACCGGAATTGAAGTGACACTTTTCCAAGTCCTGCTCCTGCACCCAACACATATCCTACTTCGAACTTCCGGGTGTCCGGCACCACTTTTCCCGTCATCTCGCCTTCAACAACTCCGTTGCGAATAGTTTGCTGAGTAAACGCGTCTTCAATATTTACTGCATAGTCGTTGGACATACCGCCATTAAGAAAGAAGTATGATTTTTCAAATGGAAACCGGTACCTGAGCATCGAGTATAATTTAATATACGTCGCTTCAATTCTTGAGCTTCTCACAACGTAGTAATCCGTCGCGTTCGACCTGTTGCTTACAGTAACATCAAATGAAGTATACATCAAATCATTGGCAAACGACACACGCGTAAACCGACCGGGCAGAAATATATCAGCGGAAACGCCACCGGTAAAATCAGTAGAACCGTTGCTTGATTCAATTGTATAGTTTGGATTCGCAAATTTCACAATCGTGCTTGTTACCCCGGCCAAAACGCCTATCTCTACCCTCGACGTTTGTTTGACAACCCTGGTAGAAACTTTCGATTTACTTCCAGCGTAGTAACTGTCAAATAAATCAATCAGCTTGTTGTACTTTAATTCAACCTTCGAAATTTTATTTTCAATGGCCGGATTGTCGCCGAGGTAAACTTTCAATTGATCAACATAAGTTTTTAGAGAAACCCGCACAGTTTTTCCCTGGTCGTCGGTCCTGTCGTATTCACTATACAGGAGTTTTTTGAACACACCTCCATCCAAAATAAAAAACTGTTCAGTAAGATCGGTATGCTTCAGGTAATATAGCGACTTCGGCCCCTGCACAAGCACTTTCAAAAAAACGGAATCGTTCGAAACGAAGTTTTCTTCATCCACAAAGAATGATTTTATCATCCCGGGCGTATATTCAGCAGTGGAAGTACCGCCCGAAAACTTAATTTTCGTTGGATTTTTATTTTTGAAATTCGGCTCGACTACGCCACGGATCGTATCATTCTGAGCCGTAACAATAAAGCTTTGTGAGTTAGCGGAAATATGAACAAGCTGGAAAGCCAGCAGTGAAGCACACAGGATAAGGGTCCTACGCATCGGTTAGGCAGTTAGTTATCACGAAAAATACATCTAACCACCGCCAATAACCCCATAGCCGGTTAGATATCTTCTGTGTTTAGTAGTTTACCCTTAGAATTATTTGTGATGGTGGCCCTTTTTATAGTGGTCCAGTAATTGGTCGCCACCATAATCATGTAACAGGTCGCGTACAACCGTATGCACGTGGTTGGCGTTGTTCTGGGTGTTGTCGTACTCGATTATCAACGTAGGTCCAACGATCCGGTAGTAATGCGGATGTCCGATTCCCGTTTCTGTGTGACCCGCCCATGCAAATTGGAGCTTATCGAGACCAGCATCGGTGATCTCTTTCAGCATATTATCTGCGAAGTCTTTTTTATAGCGCGTTACATACAGGCGAATTAAAGCAAGAAAGTTTTCTCGTTGAGCGTCGGTCATTTCTGAATATGTAATGCCTCCCGGATCTTTAATCATCGCCTTCCGGTCGATTCTTGTAACGATATCATCAGGCGCGTCTGACAATATTACTGCCTTTTTCGCCTGTTCAGCAGAAAATGATTTCAAGAGTTTTAGCGCCAGTTCTTTTTCATCTTTCAAAATCTCCTTGCCTTTCTCAGCGCCCGAAGGAACGATGGCGGGATTTGATCCTAAGAAGCCCGGCGTTCCAGCAACCAGTGAATTGTCTTGCGCTGAAAAATGAAATGAAACGTGATGCCCCTCGAAACGCCATCCCCATATATTTTTTTCACCCGGAACCCCAAAGATCGCGACATGATATTTTCCCGGATCCCTGAAATGATCGTCAGCCTTGCGGTTCTCCAACACTTTCAGGATATTTTCCAGTTGGATGATATCGTTGATCTTTTTAACCGTATTATCAGCCAGGCACGACGATAACATTTTCATCGCAAGCGTTTTTTGCGACTCACTCATTTTATCGAGCGGCAAACCTTTTCTATCATCGATAGGGAAGTAGTGGAAGTTGAAGCGTTCCTCCGAATCAAATGGAAACAACGTCAGCGGCTTTTGCGATGCATCGAGGGAGGCTACAAAGTTTTTAGCTGCATCGGAAATAGATTGCGCTTTTGGCGCCGTAAACCAAACAAGCGTAATTAATAAAAATAAAACACGTTGCATGTTGTTAAGATTTATTTCACCCAAACGCCATTCAGCATTACTTTTTCGACATTTCTCGCATCGCTGATGTTGTCAAGTGGATTTCCTTTTACCAGGACGAGATCAGCAATTTTTCCTTTTTCGATACTGCCCAGTTTATCACTAATGCGGAAAAACCTGGCATTTTCCATTGTAGAAGCTACGATTATCTGCGCATTAGTCAGGCCGCTTTCTGCAAACAGTTCCATTTCGCGCTGGTACGCCCAGCCTTTTTCCGCATATTTTATCATGGAATGAGAGCCCAGCACAACATGTACACCGCCCTTTTTCATAATCCCCGTAAAGGCCTTCATGTTGTTGAACCCCTGCAATTTCACAGTATCAAGTTTTCCATTCTCTTCACGGTATTCAAAGGCGCCAAGCGTCGGGTCGACAAATGTTTTTTTCTTCACCAGGAACTTCACCAGCGAATCGGCCATTTTCCCTTTCAGATCAAGCTGGCTCCATATTTCATACCGTCCGTTTCTCCTGGCGTTGTTATCGGCAAGTACATTCTGCCGGAATTTTTCTCCTTCCCGTTTGGGTGCCATTGTTAGTCCGAAAGAAGTGACGTGTTCGATACCATCGAGGCCCGCTTCAATGGCCTCCATAGCTTCAGTAGTCTCCAGGTGCGCGGACACAGGAATTCCTCTTTTATGAGCAGCGATACAAACTTCCTTAATGATGGAAGGTGGAAGCCGGAAGTATGCCTTGATCATCGTTGAACCCTGGTCGGCTGCACGGTTTACCTGGGTAACCGCTTCGGCAGCATCACGCACCACATATGCGTCGTTGGGGTAAGCAGGAGGGAACATGTCGATGTGCGGTCCTGATAAAAACATCCGTGGCTGTGGCTTTCCTGATTTCCTCGCATTTTCATACGTTTCCATCCAGGCGCCCGGATCGCGTATCGAGGTCACGCCGTTCTGAAGGAACATGCCCGGCAGTTCATCGACACCATCTATATGAAAATGTGCGTCTATAAATCCCGGCAGCAGACTCATGCCTTTGCCGTCAACTTTTTCCGCGCCCGCCGGAATTTTTACGCGATCCGCCTGGCCAACATCCACAATCTTACCGTTGGCCACCACCACAGATCCATTTTCGATGGGAGCGCCACCATTACCGTCAATAATTCTGACCCCCGTAACAGCAATTACCGCTTTCCCTACCACAATTTCCGACGCGTTTACTTCTGTGATTACTTTTTGCGCCTTGTTTTCGCTATGGAATACTAAAAATAAAATGAATACAATCGTCGCTTTCCGAATCATCCGGTTTTTTCCTGAAGGTATAGAGGATTCATAACTTGTGAATAAGTTACCGACAGCTTTTTTTCCTTTATTTTCTATATTTACGGCCCCGCTTACCATCTCCACCGCAAAATCAACTGTAAATACTTTAATTATGACAGGCTCTGCTTTTATAGACGGGATTTTGTTCTATTTCATCCTGGTCGCTATGCTTTGCCTTGCTGTTTTTCTCCAGCGGCATCACGACTAGGCATATACGCAGACAAAATCATTATGTTTGCGAAATGAAATTTTTCCTTCTGAACTCCCTCTTTCTTTCTTTTTTCGTGTTCGCTATTGTTTCCTGTAACCAGGCGCCTTCCCGCACTGTTACAGAAATGGAGTTTAACGTCGATACATCGCTGGTTACGCTGCCTGTCAGCGACTCATCGCTCGGCATCAGTTACCGGGCGCCGGGTGGCTGGACCGATATCGAAGCGACCGAAGAAGCTTTAAAACAGGTGCACGACGGAAAAATAAGGGTGAGCAAACTGATCAGGAATCCATCCGGAAACGTTGTTTTTTCGCTTACCGATGTCCGGGACGTTCCCGATAGCACTTTTCGCCACATGGATGAAAATTATAAAACCGTTCTCAATCCCTCGGGAGCCTGGAGCGATATTCAGAAGGCGGAATTTAATCACGCAGGCTTTAACGTTAAGCAATATGTGTTGTCGCGGCAGGGACAAACTTTTTTCAAAATGCTTTTCGGCAACACTTCACGACCATCTTTCCAGGTTGACTATTCGATTATGATCGATTCTTCGTACGCGCTAAATACAAAAACTCTCGAATCAATTATCGGTTCTTTACATCGCGATCATTAACTTTGCAACGAACTAAAACTCAACTTGTATGAAAAAGTTTTCTCTAGCCCTGGCAATGGTGGTTATCCTCTTTAGCTCCTGCTATACGCTTACTCACACAGTAGGAACCGGCGGAAGCGGCGGCGAAAAAGTGGAAAAAAGAGCCTGGTACATCCTCTTCGGTCTTGTTCCCCTTAACACTGTCGAATCAAAGGCAATGGCAGGAGATGCTACCAACTACACTGTAACCAGCAGCCATACCGTAGTTGACGTGCTTTTGAACATTATTACAGGTATTGTGACTGTAGGTTCACAAACTGTTACTGTTCAGAAGTAATAACAAAAAATCAGTTAAAACAGGCTGCTCAATAGACGGCCTGTTTTTTTATGTCTTTATCCCAGGTAAATTAATAGTGCCAGCGTACGAACGCCTCCATCGCGGCATATTTCGTCATACCCAATTGCGCATACATCGCCGCGGTATTGCTGTTCCTGTCTTCAGCCCTTTGCCAGAACTCCCTGTTATCTGATCCCTGGAAAGGCACCATGTCCTTCTGCGACTGGTGAATGAATATACCATAGCGCTTTTTCATTACCTGGTCGGGGCTCATCGGAACCGCCATTTCAATTTCGCTGATATCCCATTCCTGCCATGCGCCTTTATATAACCACATGTAGCAGTCTTTCACCCAATCATCGCCGTCTTCTTTGATTCTGCGCAGTGCTTCAAAAACTATTTCAAGACAAACCTTGTGGGTGCCATGCGGATCCGCTAAGTCGCCGGCGCAAAACACCTGGTGGGGTTTTATTTTTCTCAAAAGATCGATCGTGATCTTAATATCTTCTTCGCCCATTGGCTTTTTCTCGATCGTTCCCGTTTCATAGAAAGGCAGGTTCTGGAAATGCGCATTGCCATCCGGAATGCCAACATAACGGCAGGTAGCTTTCGCTTCGCAAACACGTATCAAACCTTTGATGGCCCTGATCTCGGGAGTATCCATCTCGTTCGTCTTTTTCTTCTGCAGGTATGCGCGCGCCTGCGCCAGGATCTCCGACGACTTTTTGCTGTCCATTCCAAACATATTCTCAAATCCCACTGCGAAATCAAGGAAACGCGTTACAAATTCATCTGTAACAGCAATATTGCCTGATGTTTGATACGCTACATGTACATCATGCCCCTGGTCGTGCAACCGCTGGAAAGTGCCACCCATCGAAATAATATCATCATCAGGGTGAGGAGAGAAGATGATACATCGTTTCGGGTAAGGCACAGATCTCTCCGGATGATTCGGGAGATTTACATTCGGTTTGCCTCCCGGCCAACCAGTAATCGTATCACGAAGCATATAGTACACTTCGAGATTTATTTCATAAGCATCACCGTGTTCAACAAGAAGGTCTCCAATCCCGTTATCCTTATAATCCGTATTGGTGAGACTGAGAAGTGGTTTCCCGATTTTGAGCGCCGTATTGATTACAGCTTTTTTTATCATTTTCGGTGTCCACTCGAGCTCCCCGGTCAGCCATGGCGACTTAAATCTTGTAAGTTCAGCAGACGCCATTTCATCAAGTACGAAAATGCAATCATTGTGCAACTGCAACTGCGATGCGGGAATCTGCTCGGTCACGTGGCCCTCAACTGATTTCTGAACAACAGCCGCTTTAGCCTGACCCCATGCAAGCAGGATAATTTTCTTTGCTTTCATGATGCTGCTGATGCCCATCGTAATCGCGAGGCGCGGCACCTGGCTGATATTGTTAAACTCATATGAGTTCGCGATTCTCGTCGAATTATCGAGCGCAACGAGCCGAGTTCTTGAGTTAAGACTCGAACCGGGTTCATTGAAGCCGATATGCCCGTTGTTGCCTATGCCGAGTACCTGTAAATCGATTCCTCCTGCATCTTCAATCTTTTTTTCATATGCCGCACAGAACGCTTTCACTTCATCCTTCGGGATTTCTCCATCAGGAATATGGGTATTCGCGGGATCGATATCAACATGATCGAAAAGTTGAACCTTCATAAACCTGTTATAACTCTGAAACGCGTCCTTATCGATCGGGTAATATTCATCGAGGTTAAAGGTGATTACGTTTCTGAGGCTGAGTCCCTCCATTTTATGCAGCCGTACAAGTTCCGCATAAAGTGTTTTTGGAGTGCTGCCTGTTGCAAGACCGAGAACGCAGGGTGCATTTTGCTTTTGCTTCTCTTTAATAAGCGCGGCGATCTGGTTGGCTGCGAAAACTGAGCCCTGCTTGAGATCAGGAAAAATTTTGACCGGTATTTTCTCAAATGAATCTACCATGCTGATAGTATGTTCGGTTGCTTTTGTTGTACTTGCCACAGGTATGTTTTGGTTTTAGTTAGATGCGATCTTTTTCTTCTTGTCAACTTTAATTCTCATATCGGTGTACATGGCCCTGCTATAATTCACTTTCCACAGGTCGTAACGTTTGAACTGGACCGACAATCTTTTTTCAAACTCATCCCAACTGCGGGGTGTTGACGGGCTCCACAATACTTCGCTTAAAGCAGTTAGTCTTGGAAAAATCATGTATTCCACCTTGCGCGGATTTGCCATGTATTCGGTCCACACGTTTCCCTGCGCACCAAGAATATGTTTTTGCTGTTCTTTGTTTAAAACTTTCGGAACCGGATCGTAACTATACACTTTCTGAATACTGAGGTAGCCGCCAATAGTTACTGAATCTTCTTTTTTGCTTTGCGAATGATCGAGGTAAACGAACGAACCTGGCGTCATGATAACATCGTGATCCTGCTTTGCCGCTTCAATTCCTCCCTGCTCACCTCTCCAACTCATCACAGTGGCATTTGGCGCCAATCCGCCTTCCAGGATCTCGTCCCATCCGATAATTTTTTTGCCTTTACTGTTTATATACTTTTCCATTCGCTGGATAAAGTAGCTCTGCAGCTCATGCTCGTCTTTAAGATTTTCATCCTTTATTCTCTTCTGACATTTCGGACATGTTTTCCATCTTGATTTTGGACATTCGTCACCTCCTACATGAACATATTCTGACGGAAACAGGGGCAGTACCTCATCCATCACATCCTGCAGGAGCGCAAACACAGAGTCGTTTCCAGCGCAGAAAACTTCATCTTCGACCGCCCACGTTTGTCTCACTTCATATGGACCACCGGTGCATCCAAGGAAAGGATAAGCGGCAAGCGCGGCTTTGGCGTGTCCCGGCATTTCAATCTCCGGAATTACCGTGATATACCGCTTTGCAGCATATGCCACCACTTCCTTTATTTCATCCTGCGTATAAAATCCGCCATACCTGATATTGTCATTGCCTGTTCCGGGATACCTGCCGATGATCGTGCCATTCCGGTAACCTCCAACTTCGGTAAGTTTCGGGTGTTTCTTGATCTCTATCCGCCATCCCTGGTCATCCGTGAGGTGCCAGTGGAACCTGTTCATTTTATGTAGCGCAATGAAGTCGATATATTTTTTTACAAACTCTACAGAAAAGAAATGTCGTGCAACGTCAAGCATTAAACCGCGGTAAGCAAGCCGTGGTTGGTCGTCGATAGTTACGAGTGGGATACCCAGATTTGATGATTTCTTTACAGGCAGCAGTTGAATTATACTCTGCATTCCGCGAAAAGTTCCGGCATAAGAATCGCCTTCTACCGATACCGAATTCGTACTTGAGTTGAGAGTGTAATGCTCTTCGTTGTCCGGAGCTTTTATAAATTTCTTTGTCGCGAAACTGATATAGTTTTTATCGGCTTCCCGGGCTACTTCGAGCGATAACCCGTAATACTTCTTTACATAATCGCTAAAAAAATCAGCGGTGCCTCTATCACCTTCATCTTTCACTACAAGTTTTGTATTTCGATCGACTTTGAATGAGCCTGGTTTGGTTTTCAGGCTTACGGGCTTTGGTATGATGTTTATTGAAGAGCTGGTCTGAGAAAAAGATGGCATAAAAAATAAACATACAAGAAACGCTGCAAGGACTCTGATCATCTGTGTAATAGTAGATTTTAAAGTCGCAAAAGTACTAATATCCCCCTACTTAATCACCCCGCCGTCAAGAACCGCAATATTATCGCAAATTTTCAAAGTTGAGTCACTATGAGCTATTATTACCACTGTATTCCCATGATTTTTATACCACTCAATCGTTTGCACGATTTTTTCCTCGGATATCGCATCGATGGCGGACGTCGCTTCATCCAAAATCAACACGGGGGTGTTCCTGTATAAGGCCCTGGCAATCGAGATCCGTTGCCGCTGGCCACCCGATAAGTTGCCGCCATATTCTGAAATGTGGCTGTTCATGCCATCGGGTAATTTT
>JAEUVS010000114.1 GCA_016786745.1 Chitinophagaceae bacterium
ACGCGAAGGTTTATTTTTCGGTGTGATCCTGTAAATTCTTCCATATTCTTTTCCATTCAGAAAACCCATGTCCTTCTTTAAATCTTCAGGAATAAAATCCGGTCCTTCAACGTGCTGACGATACATGTCAACAACATACAATGCGCCGTCGGGTCCGGCTGTCAGGTTAACGGGACGAAACCACGGATCAGTTGACGATAGAAATTCACTGGCTTTTTCTTTTTCTCCACGTGTTGCGTCAAAAATAATGCTGTCATTATCGTAAGAAATAATATCTCTATGCACAAGACTCCCTGCAACATCATTCGTAAAAATGTTTCCATAAAATTCACCTGGGAAAAGATCGCCCGCATAAATCGTTGTTCCGCACGCGCCGGTAAAATGATCATCCGCGTATTCTGTGCGGTTAACCTTCTGTTCCCTGAAAACTTCGTTGCGCTGCTTCGTTCGCTCCTTTCTCCAGTAGGGCGCCTCTGTCTCCTGGTACATTAGCTCTTCATGATCGGAAATGCTCACCACCGGGTCGAAAGGGGGCAGCCATGGATGACGACTTGTATATCGCCATGGAATAGCCGGTTGCGCAATATGAATAGAATTTTCACTGGTAAAGCGGTTGCCCCAGGTATCCAGCGCATGACCAAACTGTGCGCGTCCCGCAGCGACCTCAAATTTTCCGTTGTCCATCTGGAAACGAAAATCACCACGCTCCACCGACAACGATGAAGTGTCTGACGCTGTTCCCGAAGTGATAGTGCCGGCCTGCCCGAAGTTTGCGGCGTATATCCAGTTGTCAACGGCAAAACGAAGATTGTTTACCTGGTACTCCGGGTTGTTATGAAAAAAACCGGTAAACAGCAGTTGCTTTGTGTCCGCTCTGCCATCACTATTGGTATCTTTCAGATAAAAAATATTGGGAGCAGCGGCTACAATCAATCCGCCGTTCCAATTCAATACACTGCTAACTTCAAGAATGCTGTCTGCGAAAATCGTGGCGCTGTCTATCCTTCCATCGCCGTCAGTATCACTGATTATTTTTATTCTTCCCGTACCAACGCCGCCTGGAGGCCTTACTGGATAATCGGGCATTTCAACAACGTAGGCGTTGCCCGATTCGTCGAACGTTAATTCGACCGGATCCATCACAAACGGTTCCGCGGCAAAAATTTCGATGTTGAAATCGTCGCTCAGTTTAAATCGTGTTAATGCTTCTTCAGGCGTTAAAGCTTCTGAGTAACGCTTTTCTCCGCAGGAGAAACCAAATATGCAGATGGTAATTGTAGCAGCCAGGTATTTTCTCATGAATACGACCAGTTATCTATTCAACACTCCATTTTAAAAGATCAGGAAGATTTTCCGCGCCATCAAGCACTTTGAAATTTGCGGATGCCTGCTTGGATGAGTATGCAGCTTTCGGAAACTCCAGTTCTTTGTTGATAATATCAGTGGCAGCCGGTTGCATCATCGAATTTTTTATTTCAGCCATCACCACTTTCCGCGGTGCAATGGAACCGATTAAATCGGGTAAATCATATGCCGTAAGTACTGATGCCACACCCCAATTGAATTCAACCCACACGGGATGCCAGTAATCGTGCCCGGGTATCGGCGTGATGCCCAGTTTATACAACCTGTTGTTCACAACATTCGCATATGAAACGGGTGGCCCCACCAATGTGACCCCTTTGATTGAGGCTTCGAATGCCGCCGCATGAATAAGTGGTATGCTCATTTCATTGAATGCAATTGCGCCGATTTTTTTCTGGTCAACATAGCTTAATGTTTTTACAAAATTGACTACTCTCACTATGTCGCCCGCCTGGATTCCGACCATGCTTCTTCCGATTAACACGCACGTGTTGCCCTCTGCATATTCACCGGCTGCTGTGCTTTTTGTTTCCCCGCGACCCAACACATCTGGCGCCACTACAGTAAATCCCTGCTTCACCAGTTTCTCGATTTCGCCACCTGGTCCTGCATCTGCAACTTTCCCGCCGGGATGGAGATAAATTAATGCAGGACTTTTCCCGGTTATATTATCCGGTTTAAATAATAGGAGCGGCACAGCATATTCACCGCTTTCACCCGCAATCGCATCCTTTTCCACGGTGTATCCGTCGCGTTGATACCTTCCGTTAATAAATGCGCCTTCAGTGTCAGGTGCCGGTGTTTTGTAACCTGAAATTTGTTTGGCTTTTTCTTTTACATTAATAATGTGAGTAGAAATATTTTTGCGCGACCGTTCGAGATTTTCAACCAGTTTTACTGATGCTTCTTTATTCAGGTCGAAAATCATTTTTCCTCCTTTGTAAGTTGCGATTTGTCCCGTCGGTGTAACGGTAAGATCTTCTACTGTCGGCAAATCTGTTTTTTCTTCATCGGCATTTCCTGGCAGGTTAAAATGTTTTTGAAAGAATGCATACATATCGAGCCTAATTTTAGGAGTCATCGCATGTTTCGCATCGTCTTCGGAAAACTGAAGGTTATCTGCCCTGCCTAGCGCGGCATATGCTTTCTTTGCTTCTTTATATGATTGCCTTGCTCCCTGCAATGATAAGTATTCATCGCGCGAAGTGAACGTCATCAATGTTGGTTTTGGCGCTCTTACTTCGAGCAAATCTTCAAACGTAATTCCCTTTTTTAATCCACCGATTAGAACGGTCTCGGCATCCTGCGAACCTTTTGTTTCGAGCAGCGCTTTATATGCGGTGGGCCAGCTGCAGGGAATGGCCACTTTCACGCGTTCATCAAACGCGGCGACATATCCTGTAACTGTTCCTCCACCAGAAAAGCCTGTAACGCCGATGTTATCCGGATCCACTTCTTTACGTGTCAGCAGGTAATCAATTGCCCTGATGCCATCCCAGATAAAATACTTTGCCGAAGATGTACCCGTCAGAAAACAGGCATGACCAAAATATTGGTGCTCTAGCACCGAATAACCAACAGCGGAAAATTTTAACGCCGTGTCATAATATTGAACATGCTCGCCCTGTCCCAACGGATCAATTACAAATACGATCATTCCTTTTTTCACGAGGTTTGTAATGATCACCTGGTAATATTGTTCTTTATAAC
>JAEUVS010000115.1 GCA_016786745.1 Chitinophagaceae bacterium
TCCTGATCTTTTCAAAGTCAATAATTCCCTCACGTAATTTCTCGTAGCGGATGCAACTGTTGCCCCCGGGATAAACGAGGTAGCAATCGCCCGCCGCCCAGGAACCATGCCTTGCATCTCTCTTTGGATCCGCGGGCCATGCATCGTACGCCCATCTCAAAAATCCGTTATATCCTGCTGCTGCGGTGTACCAGCTGATCCATCTTCCTTCTATCGGTGGCGAGAAAACAAAATTGTTTGGATACGGTGGATTGCAGCACACATAGTAAGTTGTTGTCGCGCTGCCGCGCGCATTTCTTTTCTTTTGCTGATCGGAGGTTGGTTCTTTACCGTACAGGTATGAATAGTCGTTCAGTAATTCATCGAGTTCTTCGTGCCAGTCGCCCGCATAGGTTATTCTCCATTCCGGTGAATGTTGTTTGATGACTTTAATCGCAGCAAGCGTCTGTTTCATCTCATTTTCGTTGATGCCGAGATACGCAATCTTCATCCATCCTTTTTCTTCGAGATGTTTTTTCAAATCGGTGAGAAACACGTTCCAGTTTTTGCGAAATATTTCCGTTTCGGGTTTCCATTGTTCGTACACATAGTTGCCTGTTTGTTCATTTTTATACCGGAACCTTTCGCCCCAGGGAACCGGTGTGTACAATGTAATAGCGCCTTTGATGCCGCATTGCAATGCCAGTTCAACATATTCATCAAATATGGTATAATCAAATGCCCAGCTGTTATCTTTCTTTTTTATCCATTCTATCATTCCGCCTTCAATCATATATGAATTGTCGGCCCACGGCGAATGAACGGCATAGGTGGTAATGTATTTTCCACCTGCGTCGGCGTATAGGGAAAGGTGTTTTTTCAGCAACGCTTTATGTTCTTCCGACCACGGTTCAACGTCGTTGTACCACGCCACTGCCCATGGATTTTGCCAAAGGTCAAGAAGATGTTTCCATTCAGACGGGGGAGGTAAAGTTTCATCCTGAACGCGAATGCTGATATCGAGTGGTGTTTTTTGTTTTTCACTTACTACTTCTATAACTCCCCTGTAAGTTCCAGGCTCCGCGTCGGCAGGAATTTGCACGGATACCCATACAGGACGCGCTGTTTTCCCCGGTAAATCGAAGCGTTCGAAGGTTTCGAACCTGTCGGGCATCAAATAGCCATCTGTATAAGGAGATGTTCCGCAAACGGCATCTTTTGCGCCATATGGATAGTTAGACACAACATACCTTACAAGCTGTGCCCTGATATTATTTTTATCGATTGATTTCCCTTTTTCGTTTGCGGGTTCATTGATGTTTAAACGCACCTGTTCCAACGAATCAACGCTCCACACAAGCACCTGGAAGTTTACCCGTTCCCCTCTCCATCCTGTGACTTGCTTTTGTTTTACTTCTGCTTTAAGGGGTACTTCTTTTCTGAAATACAATTCTTCGGTTGAACCGAATGACGCGTGAAGTCCGGGTGAAACAGCGTTCCATGCAGCGGGGTTCGCTGATACATCAAAATCATACTCTTCCTGCTCGTGCGGGCTCGTTTTCGGTAGGAGGGACGCATTTATTTTTGCTACGGATTGCTGCGCAAAACTACCTAAACAACATCCTGCAATTATTACTAATAAAATAACTTTTTTCATCAATAATGATTTCCTGGCACAAAGTTATAACATCCAAAAAACATACAATTTTTATAATATGGTCACCGATCATGTATTTTTGATTCGATGCAAGGCGCATTTATTCAATACATATTCCTCATCCTGATCATTCTCGGCCTGGTGATGTTCGCCAACAGGATGCGGGTGGCCTACCCCATCATCCTGGTGCTCGGCGGGCTCGTGCTCAGCTTTACTTCTTCATTTAACCATGTGACGATTGACCCGGAGCTGGTGTTTTTTATCTTCCTGCCTCCATTACTCTACGATGCGGCATGGCAGGTGTCGTGGAAAGAATTCTGGAAGTGGCGACGTGTGATAACCAGCTTTGCTTTCCCGATAGTGATTATTAATTCATGCGTTATCGCTTATTTTGCAAACGCTATCATTCCCGGCTTTTCCCTGGCCCTCGGTTTTTTATTGGGCGGAATAATTTCACCGCCCGACGCGATCTCCGCTACAACCATTATGCGCCGGGTGAAGGTGCCGAGAGCCATTACGAGTATTGTGGAAGGCGAAAGCCTGCTCAATGACGCCTCGTCGCTCATTGTTTTTCGCTTTGCCATTATTGCGATACTAACCGGACAATTTCATTTCGGGGAAGCGGCGCTCAGCTTTTTCCTGGTCATCATTATGGGAACGCTCATCGGCTTGCTGGTAGGATTGGTATTTTATGCCATCCACCGCTGGCTGCCCACCACGCCCAGTATTGAAATTATTCTTACGCTTGTAACACCGTACTGCATGTATTACGCGGCGGAACATTTTCATTTTTCTGGCGTGCTGGCCGTGGTGAGTGGTGGATTGTTTTTGTCGGGCAAGCGGCAAATTATGCTCACTTACCGCAGCCGTATCGAAGGCGTTAATGTGTGGTCGAATCTTTCATTTGTGTTAAACGGAATTGTGTTTTTGCTGATAGGGTTGCAAATGCCCGCCATTACGCGGGAGTTCGGAGATATCAGTGTTGGTGATGCGGTAATGTATGCGTTAATGATTTCGACGGTGCTGATTTTCGCGCGGTTGATGTGTACGTTGGGCGCGTCTGCATTTACACGTGTGGTCAGCAGGTTTATTACCGTGGCCGATTCTAATCCCGGCTGGAAAGGGCCTATCATTATCGGGTGGGCGGGTATGAGGGGTGTGGTGTCGCTCGCCATGGCGCTTTCTATCCCAGTGACGCTCGAAACCGGTGAAGCGTTTCCTTATCGCAGTTTGATTTTATTTATTACGTTCATCGTGATTCTTGTAACGCTGGTGTTCCAGGGCCTGACGCTTCCATGGGTGATAAGGAAAGTTGATCCTGACGATAAATACGCGGTGATTACCCCGCAGAAACAGGAGACAATTATTCAGAAGAAAATGGCAAATGTTTCGCTGATGCGGCTGCAGGAACAGTTGGATGGAGAAAAGTTCAATAACGAGCATCTCAATAATCTCTATGCGCGGTTGAAATTGGATCTCGATTACTTTTCTGCCGAGATAGAAAAAACTTCCAATGGTGATGGAAATAAGTTGAGAGAGTTTCAAATGGTTTACCTCGATATGCTCGACCGGCAAAGAAAATTGCTGCACGACATGAATCGTCGTGCCGAGTTCGATGAAGAAATCATCCGTAAATATCTTGGGCTTATAGATATAGAGGAGTATAAATTAAGAGAGAAAATAGGGGAGTAGGAAGCGGTAACCCATTTTGTTTTTGAGCGTTGAACCTCCAAATAGCTTAAATTACATATTACATCTTCTCTTCAATGCTCCGTAACTATCTTAAAGTTGCTATCCGCACATTATTAAAGCATAAACTGTTTTCAACAATTAATCTGCTTGGTTTGTCGATCGGGCTGGCGTTCGCGATGGTGATCGGGATATTCGTATTGCAACAATACAGTGTCAATGGATCACTTAAGAACGTAGACCGGCAATATATCATCAAGAGCAAATGGAAGCAGAGAGAAATGGGATTGGAAATTACCACCATCCCTGCCCTGGCCAGGGCGCTAAAAGAAGAATATCCTAACCTCGTCGCGAATTACTATCGTTATAATCCTGTTACAAACGTAGTGTCTGCGGGCGACAAACATTTCATGGAGAATATGGCGATCGGCGATACATCGTTTATTTCGATGTATGGTTTTGAAGTGTTGCATGGTGATAAATCGCGCGCCTTTACCGATAACTGTTCAGCGGTGATTACGGAAACGATGGCGAAGAAACTATTCGGTACAACAAACGCGCTGAATAAAACTATAAGCGTTCTCGGCACGCAGGGAGGTGAACAATTGTTCAGGGTATCGGCTGTTGTAAAAGACATTCCCTATAATTCGGTGACACACCTTCTTGGTGATTTGTATAATGTTTTCCTTCCCACGGAAGGTAACCGCTATTATGCGGGAGGTGATCCGTCGTTGGATTGGAACAGTGCATATGAAATAGGAATGGTGGAGTTGCAGCCAGGTATTACGCCCGCAGATTTATCAGCGCCCGTAAAACAGCTGGTGATGAAGAACGCGTCTGAAAACATGCAACGGAATCTTGAAGTCCGGTTTGTTGCGGTGAAGGATTATTATTTGAAAGATAACAATGGCGCGGCGTACCGCATGATCACCATACTTTCTATTGCTGCGATTTTTATTCTCCTGATGGCGGTAATCAACTTCGTAAACATTCATATTGGCGCTGCATCGGGCAGACTTAAGGAAATCGGTTTACGAAAAGTGTTTGGCGGAAGAAAGAAAGAATTGCGTTCTCAGTTTATCCTGGAGGCGCTGGTACTGGCTTTTATATCTGCGGTAATCGCCCTGGTGATGTATGAAAGTTTACGCTCCATATTTAGTGATGTACTGGGCACACCGCTCAACTCCATTCTGCATTTCGGTACGGGAGCATTTTTATTGATTGGTAGTATCGTCGTTTTTACCGGGCTCGTGGCGGGAATTTATCCGGCATGGGTGCTAAGCGCATCGAGGGTGACCAACGCAGTGAAAGGGAAAATGGACAACATTGGCGGCGGCAACAGGCTGCGCAAAGTAATGCTCACCGTGCAATACACACTCGCGATTATCGTGTTTGTATGCGCGCTGACTGTTTCCGGGCAGGTGAGCTACCTGTTCGGTAAAGACCTGGGATATGATAAGGAACAGGTAATGATAATGACGGTGTTTCCAAAGCAGTGGGATAGTGTGGGAGTGAACAGAATGCTTGTCATTCGCGATGAAATCAGGAAGGTGCCTGCTGTAAGAGAGGCATCGCTGTCATTTGAAATTCCGGATCGCGAACCACCAAATAGTTTTGGTCTGTCTGTTTCCGGTAGCGATCGCCAGGTGCTTGTTCCTTCCTGTGGCGTTGATGAAAAATATGCTTCGGCATTTGGCCTTCAAATGCTTGCAGGAAAATGTTTTTCGCAGGAAGGTGGTTTTATTCCGGGTCAGATAGTGCTGAATGAATCAGCGGCGCGTGCTCTCGGACTAACAGCGACCTCCGCGATAAACAAGCAGGTACGGATCAGTTTTCCCGGAGCAGATCCTTCTTTTGGTACCATATGCGGAGTGGTGAAAGATTTTCATTATTCAACACTGCATGATAAGGTTGGACCACTTGCGTTTTTCCACGTGCGTGATGCTATCTCTTACCGGTATTTGTCGCTCAAGCTGGGTGGCGGAAATATCGTTGAAACGATCAACAAGGTGAGGAGCAAGTGGAAAGAACTGTCGCCCAACGCTCCATTCGAGTATACCTTTATGGATGAGAAATTCGCGTCGCTCTACCGTGCTGACCTGCGTTTGCAAAAGGCAACTTCAATCGCGACGGGACTTAACCTGGTGATTGTGTTTCTCGGCATTTTCGGGGTGGTGTCGTTCACTTTAGCTAAGCGCACGAAAGAGATAGCCGTACGACGTGTATTGGGGGCGCGGGTGATGAGTTTAATTATGCTCTTTGCGAAAGATTATGTGTGGATAATGCTGATAGCAAATCTTGTAGCCTGGCCGGTAGCATACATGTTAACGCGGCGCTGGCTGGAGGATTTTGCATATCGTGTTCCTGTTGAGTGGACCCCGTATATAATCGTTGCAGCCGCTGTTGCCATAGGCTCTATTCTTTTGATTGCCGCGCAAAGCGGCCGTGCCGCGGTTACCAACCCGGTTAATTCTCTCAGGAATGAATAGAGAAAAGTTATGAAACGTTTCATTCTTTTCTTTTGGATCGTATTTTTCAGCAATTGTTCTCAGCAACATACTCAACATCTATCGGATTTTTATTCGGAAGTGCCATTTAGAATGGACGATGGAATTTTTATTGAGGCTGTTTGGGATAAGGATACCATCCCGACCCTGGTAGATAATCATTCCCCTTCCTGGATCAACAAAAAAGCTCTCGAAAAAATAAAAGCAACCCCCACCGGCGACAGCTATAGCACCACAACGGCAGATGGAAGAAATATTAACGGGGAAGTGTACGAAGTTAAAAACGTGAGAATAGGAAATGCGACTTTTCCTTCAGTTAGTGTGTATCTTATCGACAATGGTTCCGATAGACCTGCTGCGGTGCTGGGAGAGGATGTATTACGGGAAGGAGCGCTCAAAATTGATTTTAAAGAAAAGAAATTAACGTTGTCGAATAAGGATTTAGACAGGTCAGGAGCCTATGAAATCAAAAGTAACTTTAATCGTGAAGGTATTTCGCTGTCCGTTACCTTTCGGGAAAATATTTCTGAAGAAATATACCTGGACATTGCTTACAACAACGAAGTTTTACTTCCGGCGAATGATTTTGAAAAAATTTTGAAAGGAAGAAGACCGGGAAAGCAGCAACTGCAATTCTCAACGCCTTCCGGCAGCCAGTTAATTGAAACATCTTTGATACCCGACACTATAAATATTGATGGTAAAAACTTCCCGACATTGCTTACTTCGAATGTCGTTGCGACAGAAAAGTTGATTGGATTGGCATTTTTCAGGAGGTTCCGATATATGATTGTTGATTATCGAAATAAAAAATTGCTTGTCGCGGACCGGCAGGAGGAAAGTGGCGCCGATGATTTCAGGTTTCTTAAAAACCACGACACAACCATCGTGTATTCTGTAGATGAAATAAGTTCAGAAGGAAGTGAAGTAAAAGTGCGCTATGTCAATAAGTTTATTCGCAAGGCTCATTGGACGATTTTCGAAGAAACAGGCAGGAGGGAAGTTAACTATGAATTTTTCAGTAGCGGAACAATAGGGGTGACAGACAAGGTATATAAGTATAAAACCACTTTCAATAAAATAGAATCGCCTAATGACATTGTGTTGCAGGACAGTACCAGTTACAAATTGAACTTCCTGGGTGAGCCGCAAACACCATTAAAGGATAACTTCACAAATTTATATTCTGAATTGAAGGCAAATGTTCCTTTTGTTATTTCAGAAAATAAATTATCAGAGAGTAAATAAGTAAAATAATTAATTAGTAACCACAATTCATACACCTATTTTCTCAATTCATCCATATCTCCTTGCTGCATAACAGGGTGTTTAAGATTTTTATCCCAACAACCCACTCACTATAGACAATGAAACGATTTTTGAAAATTCTTAAATGGACCGGTATTATAATCCTCGTCCTTATTGTTGGTGTAACAGTAACTGTGATGTTACGCCAGGAGCTGAAGTTCGACGGACCTTATCCTGAGGTTGCATCATCGAAAGACAGCGCGGTTATAGCAAGAGGAAAGGAACTGGTATTCGGACCTGCACACTGTGCCGACTGCCACAGCCTGCAGAACGCCGATTCGCTCTTCAATCTCGGGCAGAACGTGGAACTTTCCGGCGGATATCTTTTCGATATGCCGATAGGGAAAATTTATACAAAAAATATTACCCCTGATTCAACAACGGGCATTGGGCGTTATACAGATAAAGAAATCGCAAGGGCATTGCGCTATGGTGTGGGTCCCGATGGATCAGCATTCTTCGATTTCATGCCTTTTCACAATACGAGCGATGAAGATCTTTCAGCGATTATCTCCTATCTGCGCGCTCAAAAACCAGTGAAAAAAGAGATACCAAAAAATTCATTTAATACAGTAGGTAAAGTTGTGAAGGCGTTTCTCATAAAACCGGTTGGTCCTGCCGGTGAAGTTCCGGTGAGTGTGAAAAGAGATTCAACAGCGGAGTATGGAAAGTATTTGTCGGTTAACGTTGCGAACTGCAGTGGTTGCCATACCAGGCGTGATTTGATGACAGGTGAGTACACCGGGGAATTGTTTGCTGGTGGATTGGAGCTTGAAGGATTTGTAACCCCTAATCTTACTACGGATTCAAGTGGAAGGCTTTTTACGTGGGATCAGCAGCAGTTTATAACCCGTTTTCGGGAAGGAAAGAAATTGGAGAAGAGTCCGATGCCGTGGAATTCTTTTAAACGTATGAGTGATGCGGATTTGATAGCAGTTTATAAGTATTTAAAAAGTTTAAAACCGTATAAGACAGGGCAGCCTTTGATTGCTTCTAAATAATGGAATTCTTTCTGCGCAGATCCCTCAAACGGCGCCGGAGTTTACCCTGAGGCCGAAGGCCGAATGGGCGCCGGTTCGGGATGACAGTAAAAAAAAGAATAAAAAACAAAATAATTTAATCATCACCTGAAATTCCTTGCTCCCGGAAAAATATTTTCATTGGCCACTACACGCACCTGGGCTTTCTTATTAACGCCCGGGGGCAAGGATTTTTCATCTGCACTTGATAAAGTAAGCAATGGCAGCTCTTCCAGGCTTTACAGGGAAATTTGTGCTCATGGTCATAGGATCATGAAGGGGAATATTTTTTCTTATTGATAGTTTACTTCTATAATTCACTTTCTTTTTCTGGACAGGTACCCGGTGCGCAAAAGGCGAAATGAACCTGATATTAAGTAAATTAGACAACTACTGAAATTTATAACAAATGAGAAAGCTGCTCTCTTCCATACTTATTTTCTGTTCCCCGGTTTGTATGTCACAACAGTCGCCGGAACGATTCGCGGGACTTCATTTCGACTTTCACGCCAGCATGAAAGATTCATCAATAGGAAAAACATTTACCGTTGAGATGATAGATTCGTTGCTGACTATCGCCGGGCCCGATTTTATACAGGTGGATTGCAAGGGACATCCGGGAGTATCAAGTTATCCGACGAAGGTGGGTACACATGCGCCTACACTTCAAAAAGACATTCTCAAAATATGGCGGGAGGTAACGGCAAAGCACAAGGTGCCATTGTATGTGCATTATTCAGGTGTGTGGGACAGTATGGCCATCGTAAAGAATCCATCGTGGGCACGAATTGAGGAAAATGGAAAGCCGAGCCTTATGGCCACATCAGTATTCAGCAGGTATGTTGAAGATTTGGTTATTCCCCAGGTGAAAGAACTCGCGACGGAGTATAAGGTTGATGGCATATGGGTAGATGGAGATTGCTGGACAATGCACCCGGATTACTCCGAAGAGGCGATGTCGCGATTCAGGAAAGAAACAGGTATAGCAGAAGTGCCCCGAAAAATTACCGATTCGAATTATTATGCCTGGATGGAGTTTAACCGCAAAGCGTTTGTGGATTACATTGCGCGTTATGCAAACGCGGCGCACGAGGCTGCGCCGGGATTTAAGGTGACGAGCAACTGGTCGTTTTCTTCAATGATGCCCGAGCCGGTAAGCGTGCCGGTTGATTATTTATCGGGCGATGTAGCCGGCATCAACGGCGTTTATAGTTCGTTGTTTGAAAGCAGGTGTTTGGCGCACCAGGGGAAACCGTGGGATTTAATGTCGTGGTCGTTTGCCTGGAAAGACAATTCGAAAGCAACGAAATCGATACCGCAGATATTGCAGGAAGCATCGGAGGTGCTTGCGATGGGTGGAGGCTACCAAACGTACTGGCAACAAAATTCGGATGGTTCACCTGAACCTTACCAGTTCAGGAAAATGGAGAGGATCATCAAATTTTGCAGGGACAGGAAGGCCTATACTTTCAAAGGAGAAATAGTTCCGCAGATAGGGCTGCTGTATTCAGGTTATGCATGGAGGAGAATTCCGTCGTCGAGTTTATATCTCAATAGTTCAGGTACCCCGATGAAGGGCGTGTTGAATATGATTGCCGATAGCCGGCTACCCGTAGATATCCTGATGGATCATCACCTGGAAGGCAGGATGGAAAAATATCCGTTGCTCGTAATACCGGAGTGGAACCATATTGATCCGCAAATTCGCACCAGGCTGCTGGAGTATGTAAAGAACGGCGGCAATTTATTGGTCATTGGTGCATCGGGTGTGCAGGACTTTAAAAAGGAACTGGGAGTGGAATTCCATGAACCATTGATTAAAAACAATGTGATATATGCCGGCCTGAACGGGAGAATAGTGATGATGAAAACAGATTACCAATCTTTTGAACCAACTGCCGGATCATTAAATATTGGTACAAGATTGAGCTCCGACGACTGGCGGTTTACGACGAAAGATCATCTCGCAAGCATACATCAACTGGGAAAAGGGAAGATCGCGGGAATTTTTATTGATATGGGAGCGTACTACACACGATATCAGAATGCGCTTTCTCTTGAATTGTTACAGAATGTGATCAGCTCGATGGTACCAGCATTTATCAGTACGATAAAAAGTGCTGAGGGAAGCCTCCACCAGGCGGTAACACGGAAAAGTGGTAACCTGTATATTCATTTGATCAATACAAACGGACCGCATAACAATCCGAATGTATTGGTGTATGAAGATGTTTTACCGGTAAAAAATGTAACGCTGGAAATTAACTTGCCAGTAAAGCCCACAACAATACGATTGCAACCAGGAAATCAAAAAGTGCCGTTCGTATATAAAGATGGAAAAGCATCTGTAACATTACCGGAAGTGCCGATTTACAGCATACTTGAAATACCTGGCAGCTGATAAATCATTGTTGACTATTCACTTCCCTATCGAAAATGCCATTGCCGGGTTTGATTTTGTGAGCATCTCAATTTCCTGTTCAGAAAATCTTTCTTTCTTCAATGCGGGCAGTAAATCAGTAAATAGGGTAGTATACCGCCGGAACTTCACTTCTTTTGGTGATACCACATCATAGTATCCCGCGTCGTGCGATACCAATGTGCGATGCAGCAGATCATTCTCTTTCATAAACTTTAGAAAAGAAACGTATTGCGGCACATTATCATCGTTCAACCCGTCAAATTCAACCCACGCGCCTTTCCCTGCGATTTCCTTAAATACATCGAAATTTTTTTCATTCTGCGCATGTACCCATATAAACGCATCGGGCGCAACGCCGTTTTGCATCAGGATACTTAATTCTTCGCGCGCCGCATTTCCATCGCCGCTGTGCATCGCTATGGTAAGGCCGGTCTGCTGGTAAGTAATCGCACCGGCGATGAGAACAATTCTTTGTATCGGCGACAATGGGCCTTCGTCGGCACTAAGCTTAATAAATCCTGGCCTGATATCCGTACCATCAATGCCATTTCTAAATTCGGCGATCCATCGTTTCGCAATTTGCTCCGACGATTCGGTGTATACCTGGCGTGGCAGATATTTATGTTTAACAGCTCCGTAATAACCGGTGTTCGTCACAATATTCACCCCTGATGCTTTCGAAAGCCGTTCAAGCAACCGCACATCTCTTCCAAGGTAGTTGGGCGTACATTCGAACAAAGTGTTGCAATTTGAATTTTTCAGGCCATTCAGGTATGGCAACACTATTTGGAAAACGCTGTCCGCATTATAGCGCCCCGGCTGGAGGGAATCGGCG
>JAEUVS010000014.1 GCA_016786745.1 Chitinophagaceae bacterium
AGAATCGACATCAATCTTCAAAAAGATAAAGCATACTTCACTACAGGTTCTTCATGGTTTAATTCGTCATCGTTCGAACAACCTTACTACACGTGGATGAACACAGGTATTAAGTCCGCAGGCAACCTTGAGTTCATCTATCCCGGTACAAAATTTATCGGTCATGCCGGCGAACACAGCGAGTGGCCGATTGACAGGGAAGGCAGAAATCTTGCTTTCTATGAGAAAAATAATTTCGGTGGATATAAATCGTATCACGTATTTGGGAAGTACACAGATTTCTTCGGTGGCTATTATCACGACGAAGATTTTGGAATGGGAAGATTTTCTACCCGCGACGATAAAGCAGGAAAAAAAATCTGGATATGGGGTTTGTCGGGCCAGGGAATGATATGGGAGAAACTGCTTAGCGATACCGATGGTCAGTACGTAGAAGTACAGAGCGGCCGCTTGTTCAACCAGCCTGCCGGTGAAAGCTCGTTTACTCCTTTCAAGAACCGCAGTTTTATCCCTTATGCTACCGATGTGTGGAAGGAATACTGGTTCCCGGTGCTAAAAACGAAAGGCTTTGTTGCCGCAAGCGACTATGGCGCTGTGAATGTGAAAAAAGAAAATGGCGCTGTTAAGATTTACTTCATGCCTCTGCAGCCGGTGAATGATGAAATTAAAATTACCGATGGAGACAAAGTAGTGTATTCGAAAAAGATCAACGTAAAAACACTGCAAGTGTTTACTGATTCAATTGCAGCGACAGTTTCAGATAAATTCAAAGTGTCAATCGGTGGCGACAAACTTGTTTACGACGCCGATCCCGCGGCTGGTAATATGTCGCGGCCCGATGAGACGCCTGCTGATTTCAATTGGAAGTCGGTGCAGGGTTTACATCTGCAGGGCAAGGAACTGATAAGGCAAAGAATGTATCCGGCGGCTGAAGAAAAATTGCGTGAATGTCTGAAAGCAGATCCTAACTATCTGCCGGCGCTCACCGATTTATCAATGATTCTGTACCGCGATATGATGTACGACGAAGCGCTGACTCATTCGAAGAGAGCGCTTTCAGTCGATACTTATGATCCGGCCGCGAACTATTATTACGGTGCAATCAATATAAAGCTTGGAAACATCACAGACGCGAAAGATGGTTTTGATCTCGCTGCTCAGTCTCTCGAATACAGAACAGCATCTTACACGCAACTTTCAAGAATATATTTTAAAGAAGCCAATTACGATCGCGCTGAGCACTATGCAAGGCAGGCAATTGAATACAACAAATTTGCGATTGATGCGCACGAACTGCTCGCTCTTATTTACCGTGTTCAGAATAATAAAGAGAAGGCTGCAAAATTACTTGACACGATTCTGACCATTGACCCGTTAAATCATTTTGCACAATTTGAGAAGTATTTGTGGAGCGCAAACGATGAAACTAAAAATGCTTTTGTTGGTAATATCAGGAACGAGATGCCGCAGCAAACATTTTTAGAGCTCGCATCCTGGTATTATAACGCCGGCAGAAATGAGGATGCACTGAAGGCGCTGAGCCTGTCGGCTCCTGACGCAGAAATTTTATACTGGAAATCTTTCCTATCGGGTCAGCCGCTCAACACAAATGATTTGCAACCAGGGCTTGTATTTCCTTTCAGGCCCGAATCGGCGGAAGTGTTGAAAAGTGTAGTTTCAAAAACCAATCATTGGTTGCCTAAGTATCATCTTGCGCTTATCTATTGGAGCTCCAACAACCGGAACGAAGCGAAAAAACTTTTCGCGGAATGTGGCGATGCTCCTGTATATGCTCCTTTCTATGCGGCACGGGCCAAATTATTTGATGAAAAGGATCAATCGCTTGCAGACCTTCAAAAAGCAAGAGAGCTGGATAAAACCGAATGGAGGTTTGGAAAAGCGCTTATTACATACTATATAGACAACAAACAGTTTGAAAAAGCCACAGAAGTTGCCGCAGCTGAGTACAAAGCTTTTCCCGAAAACTACGTGTTGGGCATGTTGTATGCCAGGTCGCTTATGCTGAACAAACGTTATGCTGACGCCGATAAGGTTTTGTCGGTAATAGAAGTGTTGCCGAATGAAGGCGCAACGATGGGGAGGCAGCTTTATCGCGAAGCGAAGCTCATGCTTGCGCTTGAGCAGGTAAAATCAGGCAATTGTAAAAAGGCATTAAAATATGTGGCCGATTCAAGACTGTGGCCCGAACGCCTTGGCTCTGGAAAACCTTATGACGAGGATATTGATTCACGCCTGGAAGACTGGATGAATTACAAATGTTTTGTTAAAATGAATAACAAAAAAGGCGCAAAGCAAATGCTTGAGAAAATAGTCGCTTACACGCCGCATGGCAGAAGAGAGTCGCGCCCGAACGTCAATAATCTCATATCAGCCTGGGCTTTAAAGCAGTCCGGCAAGGCAACTGAAGCTGAAAAGTTGTTGAAAGACGCAGTAGACAGCCATCCATCGAATAAAGTCGCACAGTGGACACTTGCGGCCTACAACGGACAAAAAACAGGGCTGGATGTTGAATCGAATGAGAATTACGAGATCCTTCGCCAGCTTATGGATTAAAAATCGATAAAGGTTAGTAATTCACGTAAAAGTGCGCGCTGGCTTTTAATTAAACCATCGTCTAAGTGGCAGGCCTGATAATTTCAGATAAAGCTTTGCGATGAGACTAAGAATTTTACTACTACCTGTATTTATTTGTTTTTTCTGCTTCAACCTGTTTTCCCAGGAACAGCCACCCCCTTCGGAAGAGAATACTTTCGACCGTGCGCCACGCCGTTCTATTGATAAAGGGCTCTTTGGGAGAGTAGTTGACAGTAAAACCAATAAAGGTGTGGAAGCCGCATCTGTACAGGTGTTTGCGCTGAGCCGCAATGAAGCAGGAACACAAACCGATAGTCTTATCGCCGGCATGCTTACCAAACCCAACGGTGACTTCAGTTTTCCGAATCTAAATCTTCCCGATACATTTTCAGTGAAAGTCACTGCCCAGGGATTTTCTGAAAATTCAAAGATCGTGGCGATGGATCGCAGCGATATGGTTAACCCGGGAATGGACGTGGGAAATATTAAACTTGCGAATGAAGCCGACATGCTCGGTACAGTTACAGTTGTTGCACAGCGTTCAGCCCTGCAGATGGGTATCGACAGAAAAATTTTCAATGTAGATAAAAACATTACCTCTTCCGGCGGTACAGCTGTCGATGTGATGAAGAACATTCCGTCTGTTACAGTGGATATAGAAGGTAATGTGCAACTAAGAAATTCGAGTCCTCAAATATTTGTTGATGGACGTCCCACGATACTTACTCTCGAACAAATTGCGGCAGACGATATCGAACGTATCGAGCTGATCACAAACCCGTCTGCAAAATTCGATGCGGCCAGTTCAGGTGGTATTATCAACGTTGTACTCAAGAAAAACAAACGCCTTGGTGTTAACGGTATGATTACAGCTGGCATTGGCACACCCGGAGTGCGTACTGGCAATGCGAGTCTTAACCTCCGGCAGGGTAAGCTGAACTTTTTCGCGAGTGGAAACTACAACCGGTTTGGTGGTAAACCGAAAAGCGAATCGAAGCGCCAGAACAAAGAGAACGGAGTGGTTACCGACTATTTCAATCAGCAATCCGAAACGGACAGGCTGAGAAGATTTCAGAATGGAAGATTTGGTATTGATTACTTTATCGACAACCGCAACACAATTTCTTTCTCACAGAGCTTAGTAAAGGGTAGATTTTCGAACAACGAACTGCAGAACCAGGCATTTCTTGATATTAACCAGGTGTTGACAGAAAGCGGTCTTAGGATGTCGGACGGAAAAGCACAATTCAAAAGGAGCAACTCTCAATTAAACTATACACACAACTTTCCGAAAAATGGGATGGAGCTTACTGCCGATGTTACGTACAACAAAGGAAGTGGCGTCAACAACTCGCAGATAGCAAATTATTATTACAACCCTGACGGAACCTCTTCACGTGATCCAAACTTTGTAAGGAATAGCGGAAGCAACGATAATGAACAGCTGACTATTCAAACCGACTTTGTAAATCCGTTATCAGAAGATTCGAAGCTGGAAATGGGATTGCGTGCGTTCAGGCAGAACAACTCGAATGTTTATAATGCCTTTTCTTTAAACGATGCGATAGAAGTGAAGTTGCCGCTCAGCACGAACGTGCAATACGATCAGAGTGTTTACGCAGGATATGTTACGTATTCAAACAAATGGAAGAATATAAAGTTCCAGGCGGGATTAAGAGGAGAGTATTCAACGTTCGATGGAGAATTAGTTGACAGCGCACAGACATTCGGTTATAAGTTACCGTTAGATATTGGTGATGTTTTCGATGGTCTGTTTCCGAGTTTGTACCTCACTAAAGAAGTGGGCGAGGGTAAGGAGGTGCAGTTGAACTTCAGCAGAAGAATACGGAGGCCTGACTTCTGGCAATTGAACCCGTTTATAGACATCAACGACCCGCTTAACATCAGGCAGGGTAATCCGCAATTGCGACCCGAATATGTGAACTCGTTCGAACTTAACTACAACCAGCGTTATACTACGGGTAATTTTCTTGGTGTACTTTATTTCAGAAACAATGTGGCCGATATCACGATGTTCAGTGACACGATTACCACCGCTCAATACCAGCAGTTGAACAATGCGGCTATTGATCCGAATGCCATCCTGAACACGTTCATCAATGCGCAATTCACAAACAGGATGGGCGCGGAATTTACATTGAACCAAACCATCGGTACGCTCGAGATCATTCCCAACATCAACCTGCAGTACCGGAAGGTGAAAGCTATTGTTGGTGACCTTAACCTGAGCAACCAGGGCTTTAACTGGGAAAGCAAACTCATTTTCAATTACAGGTTCCCCGCGGGATCGGGTGCTTTTAAACACACGAGCATTCAGCTTTCCGGGCAATACGAATCGAAGGAAATCATCCCGCAGGGACGCAATAAGGAGCAATTCGAATCAGACTTCGCTATCAGGAAGGAATTCCTGAAAAACCGGGCCGCATCTGTAACTTTTGCGGTAAGGGACATCTTCAATACCGACAGGTGGGGTCAGATATATGATACCGACGAGTTTTACCAGGATGCCTACAGAAGGTGGAGCGTGAGAAACTTCAGGGTGTCATTTTCTTACCGGTTCGGCAAAAGCGACTTCAAATTCGGAGGTCAGCGCGAAAACAGGGGTGGCGGTGGCGACGATGATTAATTTCCTAAATTTGTTTCAAATCGCTCCAAATGCCTTTCAGGAATGCGCTGAGCTGGTTTGAAATTCCCGTGGCCGACCTCGACAGGGCGCAAAAATTTTACGAAACAATATTTGGTATCACCATGATTCCCGCTGATTTTCCGCGTATCAGGATGCGTATGTTTCCTCTTGAAGATATGAGCGGTGTCGGGGGTGCGTTGTGCGACAGTGGCGGGTTCCATAAACCTTCGGCCACTGATGGTCCGTTGATTTACCTGAACGGGAATCCCGATGTGCAACTGGTTCTCGATAAGGTGGAGGCAGCCGGCGGTAAAATAATAGTACCGAAAACCGAGATTTCGCCGGAATATGGCTTTATGGCGGTTATTATCGATACAGAAGGCAACCGCATCGGTCTGCATTCCGTTCCAAAATCTGCCCAGGTTACAAAATTTTAGTTGGTGGACACTAATCCGTAAGGTGCGTTTGAAATGAACAGATATCTTTTATATTTTATTTGCCTCCTGGTTACTTTTTCCTCCTGTAAAAAGTCGAATGATGCCGGGGAGTCCAATCCTCCGCCCGGCGACACTAGTGGTATAAAAGTCTCATACGGCGACTCTGTTCTATATGTGAAGGATGGAGATGACGACAATGTAGTCGTTCCTGAAGGCAATCTGAAAGGGAAAT
>JAEUVS010000057.1 GCA_016786745.1 Chitinophagaceae bacterium
ATTGCCTGAGACATGGGTTTCCGCTGGATCAAAGCGTTTATGACGCCGCGGCATGGAGCTCGATTGTACCGTTGAGTGAGCAGTCGGTAAAAAACAGGGCTGTGCTCAATGTTCCGGACTTCACAAAAGGAAAATGGAAAACCAATCCGCGCAATATGGATATCGAATTAAAGCAGGCAGGAAATACTCAACTGAAGAAGTAAAAGATTTGTAATGACTCCTACAGTGAAAGACAAGGACAACATCAAAGATGTCCGGTTGTTTAAGGCCATCGCTCCGCTCAGAAAACCTATATCCGATGCGACGCACACTCTTTCGGAAATTTCGTTCCTGGTGTTGAGAATACAGACAAGCTCAGGTGTAACAGGAGAATCCTACCTGCTTTCTTTTCAATATTCACGCAATGCGATTGTCGGCGCAATTAAAGACCTGCAATCGCTGGCGTGCCGCTATACAATTTGGGAAACTGGTAAGTTCAACCAGGCCGCTGCCGCTTACCACGAATACTTTGGAAAAACCGGCTTATTGAACTGGGCAACCGCTTTGTACAATATCGCGATGTGGGATGCGAAAGGCAGGGCGCTGCAGCTGCCGGTTCATAAAATATTCGGGGCGACACGGGACACGGTCCCTGTGTACGGCAGTGGCGGTTGGTTGTCTTACACGAGCGATGAACTGGTTGAAGAAGCCTGCAATTACGTTTCCAGGGGATTTGAGGCGGTAAAAATAAAAGTGGGCTCTTACAATTGGAGAATAGACCTTGACCGGTTGAAAATGGTTCGACGGGCGGTAGGCGACGGCGTGAAAATAATGATGGATGCGAACCAGGGCATGAGCGTACCCGCGGCGTGTGAATTGTCGACCGCCGCAGAAGACCTCAATATCCATTGGTTTGAGGAGCCAATAGATCACCAGGATTTCGACGGGTACAAAAAAGTGAAAGATGTTACGCGAATATCGCTGGCAATGGGAGAGCGCGAATTTGATACGCTTCCGTTGAAAGAACTGATCAGAAGAAATGCCATTGATCTATGGCAGCCCGACCTGTTAAGAATTGGAAGCGTGGAAGCATACAGGCAAAGTGCGGCGCTGGCTGCCTCGCATCATATTCCAGTGCTGCCGCATTACTACAAAGACTACGATGTGCCGCTGCTTTGCTCTGTTGCAAATGGAATGGGTGCCGAATCATTCGACTGGATAGACCAGTTGATCGATAACCCGATGAAAGTAAAAAACGGACACCTGTCACCGCATGATGTACCTGGGTGGGGATTTAGTTTCCTTGACGAACATTTACACGCATTATGAACAAAACAATGACTGCTTTTTCTCTCAAGGGTAAACTCGCTTTGATCACAGGTGGTGGCACTGGAATCGGGCTTGGCATTGCCACCGCATTCGTAAACGCCGGGGCGCGCGTAGTCATTACAGGACGAAGGGAGCAAGTACTGGTCGATGCTGTAAAACATCTCGGGAAAAATGCTACCTACATCAAAAGCGATGTGTCGGATCACAACAAGATTCCGCAGCTTGTTCATTCAATTGAAAAAAACATCGGTCCCATCGACATCCTTGTGAACAATGCCGGCAAGCATCTTAAGAAACTGGCAGGTGATACTACTGATGAGGATTTTTTGGAAGTGATCAATGTTAACTTATTGAGTGTTTTCAGTATGACCCGGTGTTGCGCAGAAAATATGCTGAAGAGAAAAAAAGGTTGCATACTGATGATTAGTTCGATGACGGCCCTGTTTGGAATGGACAGGGTCGCAGCTTATGGTGCTTCCAAGTCGGGGTTAACAGGACTTATGAACGGCCTGGTGACGGAATATTCCAAGCAAAATGTAAGGGTAAATGCAATAGCACCTGGCTGGATAGAATCAGACATCTTTTACAATGCTATCAATGGTGACGATGAAAGAAAGCAGAAGATCATCAACCGTATTGCAATGGATGAATTCGGAAAAACGGAAGACATTGGAAACGCAGCCGTGTTTCTGTGTTCCGACGCGGCAAGATATATCACCGGGGTCATTCTTCCTGTGGACGGTGGAGCTTCTGTCAATATGTAAACCTGGTTTTATTAACACACATCACCTTCTGAGATATGAAAAAATTTTTGGATGAAAATTTTTTGCTTGAGAGCAAAGCAGCTGAAGAACTTTACCACGGTTATGCAAAGGAGATGCCGCTTATAGACTATCACTGTCACCTGCCTCCAAACCAAATTGCCGATGATGTGAATTTTGAAAACCTGACGCAGATATGGCTGTACGGAGACCATTACAAATGGAGGGCCATGAGAGCGAATGGAATTCCGGAAGAATATATAACGGGGAACAGGAGCGATTACGAAAAATTTGAAAAATGGGCAGAAACCGTACCCTATACAATTAAGAATCCGCTTTATCACTGGACCCACCTTGAATTGAAGAGATACTTTGATGTGCATGAGTTGCTCAGCCCGGCAACAGCGCGGAAGATTTACGATGAATGCACCGAAAAGCTGCAATCGCCGGATTATTCAACGCAGCGCCTGATCCAGAAAATGAAAGTGGAAACAATTGTTACTACCGACGATCCGCTTGATAATCTTGACCACCACCGGAAGTTAAACAGCGATGCTTTCGAAACGACAGTGTTACCTGCATTTCGTCCTGATGAAGCTTTGAACTCCGGAAACCCAAAACATCTACGTAGCTATATACACAGGCTTCAGTCCGTCACGAACTGTTTTATTACAAGTTTTGACGATTATTTATCCGCGCTCAGGATGAGGCACGATTATTTTTCGGATAACGGATGCGTATTGAGTGATTATGGACTGGAACGGATGTATGTAAGCGACCACACGCACCGCGAAATCGAAGACATTTTCCAAAAACTTCTATTGGGTCAGCAGGTAAGCGCGGCAGAATCGTTGAAATTCAAATCCAGGATGCTGCTGACGTTTGCCGAATGGCACTTCGAAAGTGATTGGGCGCAGCAATATCACCTCGGTTCGCTCCGTAATAATAACTCTCTTTCGCTGGAGGCGATCGGTCCAAATACAGGGTTTGATGCAATTGGTGATTTTCCTCAGGCCGAATCACTCACTTCTTTTTTTGATTCCCTGAATTCAAGGAAAAAGCTGGCAAGAACAATCATATACAATCTCAATCCCGCTGACAACGAACTGTTCGCAACAATTGCCGGAAGTTTTAACGACGGTACTTTACCCGGCAAAATGCAGTTAGGTTGTGCATGGTGGTTTCTCGATCAGAAAGATGGCATCGAAAAGCAATTAACCGCGCTCGCAAACATGGGATTGCTTAGTCGTTTCGTCGGCATGCTAACGGATTCAAGAAGTTTTCTTTCCTATCCCAGGCATGAATACTTCAGGAGAGTGCTTTGCAATTTCATCGGAAAAGATGTTGACAATGGCGAACTGCCCAATGATATCAAATGGCTGGGGCACATTGTTGAAAATATTTGTTACCACAATGCAAGAAACTACTTTGGTTTTTCACCGGTGAGCGATTCAGTCAGCGAACTGGCATAATTTAAGACGATGAGTAATTTCCGGTGGAGAATAGGTGCACTAATTTTTTTTGCTACGACGATAAATTATTTGGACCGGCAGGTGATCAGCCTGTTGAAACCCTACCTTGAAAAAGAGTTCCAATGGACCGAATCGGACTACTCAGATCTTGTAATAGCGTTCCAGGTTTCCTATGCTATTGGAATGCTTTGGGCAGGAAGCACTATAGATCGCCTGGGAACCAGGATCGGCTACGGATTGTCTCTTTTCTTATGGAGCATTGCAGCAGTAAGTCACGCATTTGCTTCAGGCAAATTGAGCTTCGGTTTTCTTCGATCATTCCTCGGACTGACGGAGGCTGGTAATATTCCGGGTGCGGTGAAAGTTGTTGCCGAATGGTTTCCACAAAAAGAAAGGGCTTTTATGACGGGCATATTTAATTCAGGTACGAACATCGGTGCGGTTCTCGCGCCGGCCACAGTGCCATGGCTTGTCACACAATATGGATGGAGAATGACATTTGTAATTACCGGTTGCACCGGTCTCATCTGGCTGATTTTCTGGTTTGCCTGTTATGATGTTCCTGCAAAACATAAAAGGATTTCAAAATCTGAATTTGACTATATCCATTCGGATCCTGTTGAAACGCCAGTTTCAAAATCGGGCGATACAAAAATTTCCTGGTTTGTGCTCTTGACAAACAGGGCTACGTGGGCTTACGTTGTGGGAAAATTTCTTACTGACGGTGTTTGGTGGTTTTTTCTTTTCTGGCTGCCTGCGTTCCTGAGCGCCGAATACGGACTTGTTAATACAGAGGTAAGCCTCCCACTGGCAATCGTGTACACTATGACAACTTTTGGAAGCATCGGAGGCGGATGGCTTCCGATGCAACTGATGAGAAACCTGCAATGGGACGCTGCGAAAGCCCGAAGAATCTCCATGTTCTTCTATGCCATATTTCCGTTGCTGGTCATTTTCAGCCAGTGGGCAGGGAGCATGAACATGTGGTATGCTGTGATCTTTATCGGTATTGCTGCTTCCGCACACCAGGCATGGTCAGCGAACCTCTATACCACCGTATCCGACAGATTTCCGAAAACATCTGTTGCAACAGTCATTGGAATAGGGGGAACGGGCGGCGCGATCGGAGGTATCCTGCTCGCGTGGATTGCCGGGCATTTGTTCGACTACTACAAACGGGCCGGGCATATTCATACCGGGTATAAAATTGTTTTTGTGTATTGCGGTCTTGCGTATATCGTCGCGTGGGTGATCATGTTTGTCTGCCTGAAAGCCACACCATTGAAACCTGGTAAGATGGATACGACTGTGCTTCATTAAATAAATTAACGCGGTAAATCTTAACCTGTGCGCCAAATAAGAACACGCAACGTTGTTGTACTCGCTACATTTTTTTTCCTGGTAGTTGCCTGCAACGAATCACCCAGGGCTCCCCGAAAAATATACGATGAGAAAAAATTCCGGGCCAATATCAGGGCTACGGAAGCGCTATCACCCGAAGAAGAACGTCGCGGATTTGAATTGCCGGAAGGATTTGAAATTAATCTTTACGCCTCAGAACCGCTTATCGGTAAGCCCATCAATATATCGTTTGACGCGAGGGGACGCATGTGGGTGACCCAGTCGTTTGAATATCCGTTTCCTGCTGCCCCCGGAAAGGCAAAAGATAAACTGACCATTTTGGAAGATACAGATCATGATGGTCGTGCAGATCAATACACTGTGGTAGCGGATACCCTTAATATTCCTATAGGAATATTGCCTGTGAATGATGGCGCCATGGTGTACAGCATACCGAATATTTATAAATACGCCGATACGAATAATGACGGCACACTCGATAAACAGCAAAAACTTTTTGGTCCATTCAAGACGAATGATACACATGGCATGATCAACAATCTTGTCATGGGGTACGATGGATGGATTCACGCGTGTCATGGATACACGAACCGGGACACCATCGCGGGTACGGATCACGATTCGATATCGATGATTTCCGGTAACACATTCAGGTTTCGGACTGATGGAAGCCGCGTGGAAAAAACAACGGACGGAAGGATCAACCCTTTTGGGCTGGCATTCGATGAACTGGGCTACCTGTATTCTACGGATTGCCACAGCTCGCCGTTATACCAGCTGATCCGTGGTGGCGACTATATGCAATGGGGAAAGGAGGAAGGCATCGGGTTCGCACCCGATATGCAGTCATTGTCAAATGAAGCTACTGCACTCGCAGGTCTTGGCTACTACGCTGATGTGATATTTCCTGAACAATACCGAAGAAACTTTTTTGTCGGGGACGCTGTCTTAAGCCGGGTGTACCGATATTCCTATACGTCTGAAGGATCTACCCCGATAGGAAAAAGAGAGGATGATTTTATTCTCAGCGATGATCCGTGGTTTCGTCCTGTTGACATTAAAATGGGACCGGATGGTGCGTTATACATAGCCGATTTTTACAACTCTATTATTGGACACTACGAAGTACCGCTGGATCATCCGAAACG
>JAEUVS010000128.1 GCA_016786745.1 Chitinophagaceae bacterium
GGCAGGAATCAAAATTTAAAATGATCGCCAACGCCATGAATTTGAAATTGAGAACAGGCAAAGCAGTAGTATCAAGATTGTTTTCCCTGAATAATGAAATAGAGCTTCCCGGGCGACTAAGTGAAATTGGAGTACAAAACAGGCATATCGCGAAGCTGGTTGACCTGGCAGTCGAAGATTTTTGTCATCCGAGCAACCCAAAGCCTGTCAGGAAGAAAAATTTTAAACAATTGTACGAAGAAGCACTTTGATCAAAAATGAAAATCGGACTGTCATATCCGGGCGATGAAAAGAGATACAATCAGTATGCGACGTGGTTGCAATACAGGAAAGATATCCAGGTGATCCGGCTTGCAGCGGACGAACAGGGCAATGGTACAGTGGAAGACTGCAAAGGCCTTATAATATCCGGTGGAGTTGATGTGCATCCGCAATTCTACAATGGTAATTTGGTTTACGAGGGTATGCCGGCAACAGGCTTTGATACCAGGCGTGATGAATTTGAATTAAGCCTTCTCCATTCAGCGGTCAAACGCCGTATCCCTGTGTTGGGAATTTGCCGCGGACTTCAGCTGATCAATGTTTTTTTCGGAGGAACACTTCAACAGCACATTCATGAAAAGGATGTTCATCACCGCGGAGACCCCGACAAATACCACACCGTGGATGTTGATGACCGGTCTCTTCTCTATGAGATTGCCGGCTGTAGGTCAATCACTGTAAACAGTGCACACCATCAATGTGTGAACCAATTGGGAGCCGGGCTCGCAGAAAATTGCCGTTCGGGAGATGGAATAATTGAGGGTATCGAACAGAAACGGAAAAACGATTATCCATTTATGGTGGGTGTACAATGGCATCCTGAACGGGTTACCCGTGAAACCAAAGCTGATTATGTTCTTTCTGAAAAAATAAGAGACCGTTTTATTAATGACGTTCTGAAAAGCGTGAAAAATATATGAAAATATTCAATCCTGCTTCCGGCGAAGTACTTACTGAACTTCCCGAGGATTCTACGGAATCGGTACTTGAAAAGTATAAAAAACTGAAGTCTGCCCAACCTTCCTGGGCTTCTAGATCGATCGCGGAAAGAGTCGCATGCCTGGGCAGGTTTAGTGATCTGCTGGAAAAAGAAAAAGATCAGCTTGCGTTGACACTCACCAGTGAAATTGGCAAGCCGCTGAAGGAATCGTATAATGAAATAAAGGGTGCCCGCGATCGTATCCGGTTCTTCCTTGAAAAATCTGAACAATATCTGCAGGACGAATGGATCATTTTAGATGGAGGCACCAGGGAAAAGATAGTCTACGAGCCACACGGTGTTGTTGCAAACATTTCTGCCTGGAATTATCCTTACCTGGTAGGAGTGAATGTGTTTGTTCCTGCGCTGATCGGCGGCAATGCTGTTTTATATAAGCCGTCAGCAAATGCCTCTTTAACGGGTCTGCACATCCAGGATCTTTTATACAGGGCAGGAGTTCCGAAAGACATTTTTGAGATCATTGTAGGAAGAGGAAGTGTAATCGGGGATTACCTGCTTGAGCTTCCGTTGAACGGCTATTATTTTACGGGCAGTTATCAAACAGGGAAGCATATCGCTGAAAAAGTTGCTTCGAAACTCGTTCCATGTCAGCTGGAACTGGGTGGTAAAGACCCGGTCTATGTGATGGATGATGTTGAACGAATTGATGATGTGGCGGCAAGCGTTCTCGAAGGTACTGTATATAACAATGGTCAGAGCTGCTGCGCAGTGGAACGGATATATGTACATGAAAAAATATTCGATGAATTTGTAGAGTCATTTGCAAGGCAAATGAAAGAATTAAAAATTGGTGATCCGCTCGATGACAAAACTCAAATTGGTCCGCTTAGCAAAATAGAACAACGTGGATTCCTGTTGTCACAAATCGACGACGCGGTAAAAAAAGGCGCGACCGTGCTCAGCGGGGGAAAGGTTATGTCGAACAAAGGATATTATTTCGAGCCTGCGGTGCTGGTAAATGTTAATCATGACATGGCGATCATGCAGGAAGAATCATTCGGGCCCGTTGTAGGAATTCAGAAAGTTTCAAACGACGATGAAGCGATTCGGTTGATGCTGGACAGCCCCTACGGTTTGACTTCAGCAGTATATTCATCGAATTTTGACAGGGCGGAACAGGTAATGAAGAAAATGAATACCGGTACCGTATACATGAACTGCTGCGATCGTGTGAGTGCATCGCTTCCATGGTCGGGTCGCGGACATTCAGGAATAGGAAGCACACTTTCTTATCATGGAATACGGGCATTTGTGCAACCGAAGGCGTATCACATCAGGGGATAATAATAATAGTTAAAATTTCTCCTGCCTGCCACTGTGAATTTTTCACTGCACAAAATGGATATAGAAAAGCCTAAAATGGCTATAGTTTGCTTTCAAATCAATCTAATTTCATTTCAGCAAAATCTGTTACCTCGCGAAATCTGGTTGGATACGCTTATCAGATGAAAGTTTACACTAACATTAAAAAATAAAAGTTCTGCTTTATGGGCAACGATTTGTTCCCACTCCAAAACTAAAACTGCTATTATGAAAAAGTTGAGCGTCTTTGTAAGAAAATCTATTTCCGGTATCTCGTTGATGTTAGTTTTCATACTGATGATTTCTTTTATTTCTGAACCATGTTTCGGGCAGAATATCAAGGAGATCAGGGGTAAAGTGACGGACTCAACAGGAGAGGTACTACCAGGTGCGTCGGTCACCGTTAAGAAAACAGGACAGGGAACTTCTGCTAGTTCAGATGGTACATATTCGATCAAAGCTGCCGATGATGACGTGTTGGTAATTTCTTTTTCGGGATACAATTCGCAGGAAATTCCGGTGGGAGGCAGGTCGACTATCGAGATTACCCTTCATAAAAATGTTTCGGATTTGGCCGATGTCGTAGTGATGGGATATGGCAGCCAGAAAAAGGCGACTATCACCGGATCGGTAGCGGTCATTTCTGGCGCTACAATAAAAACCGCGCCGACAACCAGCCTGTCTAACGGGCTCGCCGGGCGCTTGCCAGGTCTTACAGCTGTCAATTCATCCGGTGAGCCGGGCGGTGATGGGTCACTCCTCAGAATTCGCGGATCAAACACATTAGGTAACAATGCACCACTTATTGTGCTGGATGGTATCGTTCTATCAAGTTCAATTGATCACCTGGACCAGTCAGACATTGAAAGTATCACAGTACTTAAAGATGCTTCCGCAGCCATCTATGGAGCGAGGGCTGCCAATGGCGTGATACTAATAAAAACGAAAAGAGGAGCGCGCGGCAAACCAACGATCGACTACATTCACAACCAGGGCATAACCATGCCAACAATTGTTCCAAAACTTGCGGACGCTCCGACGTTTGCGCAGGCAATGAATGAAATTGATTTATACCGCAACCGCGCGCCGCGCTACACAGCGGAGGAGATACAGAAGTATCGCGACGGATCTGATCCCTGGAAGTATCCGAACACAGACTGGTATGGTGAGACCTTCAAGTCTTCATCCAACCAGACCTACGATAATTTATCTATGCGCGGAGGATCTGATAATTTAAGTTATTTTCTTTCGGCAGGATATAAATACCAGGACGCTATCTATAAGAACAGCGCAACCAATTACTCACAATATAATATTCGAGCTAATCTCGATGGACAGGTTTCAAAAGACATCCGGGTTGGTGTGGATCTTTCAGGGATTCAGGAGAACAGCAATTATCCTGTGTTTGGTGCAAATGACATTTTATTCGGTTTACTTAGAGCTTTCCCAACAATGCCCGCTTATTGGCCGAATGGATTACCCGGTCCGGATATCGAATATGGTGTGCAACCCGTACTGGTTACATCGGATATAGGAGGGTATAACAGGTATAGAACATTTAATGCCCAGGGCAATGCTCATATAGATGTAAACATCCCATGGATCAAGGGACTTTCATTTAATGGTAATGCATCGATATTTAAGAAGTTCTATAATGCGAAGCAGTGGAAAAAACCGTGGTATGTATACGCATGGGATTACCAGACGTATGACAGCAACAATGAACCTCTACTGGTCAAAGCAAAAAAAGGTTACTCTGATCCAAGTCTGAATCAAAGCAATGAAAACACGCAGAATATCACCCTGAACTTTCTTGTCAACTACGAAAAACAATTTGGTGAACATTATTTAAAATTCATGGCGGGGACAGAAAAGTTTACCGGCGACGTGTATAATTTTTCTGCATACAGGAGATACTTCGTGTCGACTACACTGGAACAACTTTTCGCCGGTGGCGACCTTGAAAAGAATAACGCTGGTTCCGCATCTACTACGGCCCGCCTCAACTATTTCGGGCGTGTTAATTATAATTTTCTCCAGAAATATTTACTTGAATTTGTATGGCGTTACGACGGGTCTTACATCTTTCCCGAAAACAAACGTTTTGGTTTTTTCCAGGGCGTGTCAGTTGGTTGGCAGATTGCGCAGGAAAATTTCTGGAAGGAAAACATTCCCGCAGTCAATTATCTTAAGCTGCGCGCGTCATGGGGTCAGACAGGAAATGACCTGATTACTCCTTATCAATACTTGTCCACATACGGATTTGGTACCTTCTTCCCTATATTGGGTTCCTGGTCGTTGACTCCAGGGTATATGACAACCAGCCCGTATATATTCAATCAATCTATTGAAGCAAAAACACTAACTGAACTGCGTATTCCAAATCCCAATGTCACCTGGGAAGTTTCACAACAGGCAAACGTTGGTTTTGACGGACAATTATTTGATGGGAAAGTGTTTTTTACAGTTGAATATTTTCATAACGTCCGCAATAAAATCCTGATTAAGAGAAATGCATCGGTGCCTTCATCTACCGGATTAACACTTCCTGAGGAAAATATTGGCAAGGTTAGCAACAGGGGATTGGACTTTGAGATTGGATACAACGGGTCGGCAAATGATTTTACTTACCGCGTTTCAATCAATGGTGGAATAGCCAAGAACAGGATCGAATACTGGGATGAAGCGCCGGGTGTTCCTGATTATCAGAAAACAACTGGGCATCCAATGAACTCCTGGCTACTCTATAATGCTATTGGTATATTCAGAGATTCTGCAGCGGTAGCAAAATATCCGCACTGGGAAGGTGCGCGACCTGGGGACATCATCTTTGAGGATGTTAATGGTGATGGACAGATCAATGGCCTTGATATGAAAAGGACCTACAAGAACAGTATTCCCACACTTACCGGCGGATTGAATGTTAGCCTGGGATACAAGAATTTTTATCTTAATATGCTTTGGCAGGGAGCAGCGGGTGCCGTGCAGGTCCGCTATGTGCCTTCAGGAGATGGTTGGGGTAATTATCTCCAGGAAGACCTCGATGGCAGATGGACGCCTGACAATCCCGATGCTACAAAACCACGCACGTGGAGCAGGATAGATGAGTACTGGATGTATGCAGAGGCGTCGACCAACAACACATACTGGTTAAGGAACAGTGACTACATCAGGTTGAAGAGCGCCGAACTCGGATATAATTTTTCAAGAAAACTTTACGAGAAAATTGGACTGAGTGGATTGAGGATTTATCTCAACGGGATGAACATGCTCACCATTGATAAATTGAAGAGCTCTGACCCCGAGGCGCTGTATTTCTATGGTTACCCCGTGAACAAGGTATTTAACGCTGGCATTAATGTGATTCTTTAAAAAAACAGAAAATGAAAACTTCAAAATATTTATTGATAACGGTATTAACGGTTTCATTGTTTAGTGGTTCGTGCAAAAAAGATTTTCTTAACACACAACCGCTCGACCAGTTTTCCGAAGACGCAGTTTGGAGTGATCCTGTGCTTGCACAATCATTTGTGAATGGAATTTATAAGAGGTTGTGGCCGTCATTGATCCACTGGTACATGTGGGATGCGTCATTTGTTGACGAATCAACCGGGTGGTATTGCTTCAATGAATTCCAGAACAGCCTGATTACTGCAGACGGGATTCCCTGTTGGGAGGGTCAAACGTGGATAGATTATTATCTGACCATCAGGGCCTGCAATGTGTTCATGGAAAATTACAACAGGCTGCCAGCCGATCAGGCGACAAAGGATTTTCTCAAGGGCCAGGTTCATTTCATGCGCGCTTTTAACTACCAGACGATGGCTGATTTGTATGGCGGCGTCCCGCTGATAAAAAGTGCCTATACGCTAACGGATTCATTCCAGGTGCCGCGGAACACTTACGCCGAAACGGTCGATTTTATCGTAGCCGACTGCGATTCTGCTGCCATGTTACTACCCGAAGTTCAAACGGCAGACAATAACGGGATGCCTACAAAAGGAGCCGCACTTGCATTGAAATCACGTGCTCTCCTGCATGCGGCCAGTGATCTCCACAGTAATCCGCCATTGTTATCCGGTTTTTCTAACCCGGAGTTGCTGGGTTATACCAGCGGTGACAGAACCGCAAGGTGGCAGGCGGCAAAAGATGCAGCAAAAGCTGTGATAGACCTGAACTTATATCACTTGTACAAAGCCAGTCCCGGCGTAGGTGAAGACATCACGCAGAACCTGGTCGACAGGTATCTTTCCAAATCAAATGAAGAAGATATTTGGGTTAGATTTTTTGTAGGTAAGTCCTATGAGAATTATGCAAATCGTGCCAGTGGTCCAAACGGTTATTACGGATTTGCTCACAACACACCAACCGGAGATCTTGTTGATTCCTATGAAATGTTAGACGGAACAAAATTCGATTGGAACAACCCGGCACACGCGGCCGAACCCTACAAAAACCGCGACCCTCGCTTGTCGGCAGACATACACTACGAAGGAGAAAAGTGGAGAAAACGTTCATCAGATGTTCTTTCACTTGATCCGGAAGGTGTGATCCAGATCGGCGATAAAGAAGTTTGGCGTAATGGCCAGAAAGAACTTGTTTATGGTCTTGATGGCAAGGGAAGTCCTATTAAGGGATACATAGGAACGCATACTGGTTACTATCTCCGTAAGTTTATGGATCCAGCGTATGATGCAGATATAGCGGCGCAGGAAACACCGTGGCGATATTTCAGGTATGCAGAAATATTGTTGAACATGGCGGAGGCCTGTATCGAACTGCACCAGGATGACGAAGCCAGGACTTACCTGAATATGATACGCAGAAGAGCCGGCATGCCTGATATCACAGAAACGGGTACCGCACTTCGGGATCGTTACCGGCAGGAGAGACGCATTGAACTTTCATTCGAGGAACATCGTTTTTATGATGTTCGTCGCTGGATGATAGCGCCGGATGTGTACAAACCAATATCAGGAGTTAGTATTCTTTATAAATTGAACCCGGATCATACCACTGCAACTGTTCCTACAATTACATCATCTATCGTGCAGAACAGGTCATGGCAGGACAAAATATATTTCTTCCCAATTCTTCGTGATGAAATGAATAAAAATAGCAAACTGATACAAAACCCCGGATACTGAAAAACTCATACATCATATGCAAATGAAAATAACAGGTGTTAAATTCTCTAGGACGACAAGATTTTTCACGATTTCGATTATTGCAATGTTAGTCGCGTGTCAATCAACTGTGGGCCAGGGGAACGTGCGAAAAATGAAATACGTCAGCGGCAAAGAAAATCCTGCCGCCTGGCAGTCGGGATTACGCGACAGTTTGATAAATGTCCTTAAACTCGGGGACTTATTAAGAAATAGAGATAAAATCGAATTTAAACCTGTTGTTCTTCGTACGGAAAATAAGGGTGCGTATATCCTCAAACAAATTGAGTTCAACTCAACACCGGGAAGACGAGTCAAAGTAATTGTGACAATACCCGCAAAAAAATCGGGTAAGTTTCCTGCTGTAGTAAGCATTCACGGTCATGGCGGGCTTGAGCGAACTGTATATGACACGTCTAATGAATACAAAGGGTTTGCACGTCACCTTGCAGAAAGAAATTACGTTACCATTGCGCCATTTGTCAGCCAGCACGAAGTGTACGAAAAAGACCAGCTGCTGATGGGTGAAAGATTATTTGACTGTATTAGGGCAGTTGATTTTCTACAGACGCTGCCGCAGGTAGACACCTCCCGCATAGGAGCTGCCGGCTTATCTCTTGGAGGAGAAATGGTGATGTGGCTCGCCGGAATGGATACCCGCATAAAAGCCGCAGTCAGTGCCGGATTCCTGACAACGATGGACAATCTCGAAGAAGGCCATTGCCTTTGCTGGAAATTTCCCGGACTTCGTGACCTGGCAGATTTTACGG